>CASBRB010000143.1 GCA_949127975.1 Oscillatoriales cyanobacterium PMM_0019
AACTTTGCCAGAGCTTCTATCGGAATAAAACCGCCACATATCCAATGCAGGTTAATCGTGTCTGGATTGAGAGCAGCAATCTGGGAGGTAACTAGACTGGGAAGCCATTGGGGTGAGAAAAAGAAAGTAGGCTTGCGTTGCCTATTTCTATAAAATTTTACTGGTAAGTCGTCCAAATTTGGACGGAGTTTAGAGATTTTTTCGGTAATTTTGGGAGGAGCAATTATAGTCGGATCGTCAATTCTCTTGTCTTGAACTAGCATTTGAGAGTTAATACCCGATCGAATTAACCCCTGATGTAACCGATAAGCTGCACGGGCAGCTCCAGCTCCTCCCTTGGGGTCGTAAGTGCTAACCAACAGAGGCTCGATCATTTTTTATTTAATCTCCTCCGAACTCCACTAGCTTACCTATATTAAAATCTATTCTCACCCAGCCTTGGAGTCTTCGTAAATTATCGAGAAGGAGTAAGGGGATTTGCCAGTGGTGTACCATCAAAAAAGGTAGGGGGTCATTAACAGCGAAAATTGCATCTTTCCCACGTAAGATATTTTTCAACCAAGTTTGCAGTTGTTTAAACAATCGAATTTCGTTCAGCCGCCAAACTTCGTGATAAAGCCAATAAGTTGGCTTACTATTAGGAAGAGGCTGCAAGGGTTCGGGCAGTGGTTCATTACCTAGGTAGGCTTCGGCTACGCCTGGATGGTTATAAAACATAGTAATTGCGGAGTGGGTGCGGGGGTTACACTCGATCGCGTAAACAGTTCCATCTTCTGCCTGGATGAAGTCAAATGAGGCTTGTCCCGTAAGTTTTAGTTCTTTCACAAAATGATTCACCCATTGCATAATTTCAGGCTTATCAACATTTTCATAGTTGACTTGAAACGCCGATGATTCGCAGCAGCAGTGCAGTCTTAATTCCCCATCTCGCACGGTACTGTGAGTGCAGTATTCTTTTCCGGAGATAAATTCCTGCATAATCCACGGTTTCTGTTCGCTGATAGGTAGACTGTTGACAAAGGCTGCTGTTTGTTCGGGAGTATCGCAGGGTAATTTAGTCATGTTCAAGCGCAGTACAGAGTCGTAGGGAATACTTTTAAGGATGTACTTACGCTGCTCGTTAGAGAAGTCGAAGTTTAAAACTTGTTCGGGGTTGGTAATTTGATAAGATTTGGGTACAGATAAGCCAAGAGATCGCGCTGTGGAGGCAAATTGAAACTTATCATCGAGCATCTGTGTCACCTCAGGATCGAAGTGGAACACTTCACAGCAACCTGATAGCACTGGCTTGGCTAACGAGTCATAGTAGCTGGCGACGGGGCTGCATACCGGAACGTAAACGTCGATGTTTTCTTGTTTAGCGATAGCTAGCAATCCTTGAAGGTAGCCTTCTGGATCTTTATTTGGTGCGGGGACTGTGTAAAAGCGATCGACAGCGTTGGAAAAACGATGACCAACTAACCAGTATTTGTGGGTTTCAACTAAAACTACCCGATGCCCAGCCCTGTGAAACGATCGAGCTAACTGTAGGGCTTTGGTCATCTTACCACCCGTCAGCATGATATTTTTCGGATTTTCGGTTGCTATCTCCTGCTTCTGAAATGGTCGGCTGATTAAATTCCACAGCAGTGCTGCCAATACTATAGTAAAGTTAATCGGCAAGGCGATCGCCAGTAATGCTAGGGTGCCGAGGTTTTCAACCAGTGCGAACATTCGCGTACCTTGGAATTGTGTCATTAGTTCTCAGTCTATTTATCTTTATCGCTAAAATAACTTTTTCGACATAGCAGGCTGGAGCAGACTACCTTATATGGGAAAGCTTGGTTGTTAAGCGTGAGCCAACTTGCGAAGTTAATCTACTGCAAACCCAGTATATTGTCTTTTATAGGGGGCATGGAATGCTAATACAATATCTGATTTAGGAACTCCTAAAGATACTAACTTTTCTGCCAAGTCGATTTCAGTTCCGTTGTATTGAATCCATATTTTATCATTTTTTATGTCCATATGAATGAGACACCCATACATACGGCGATCGTAATTCCAGCCTGTATGGACAAGTTGATAATGGTTATGTTCCGTATCAAAAATAATTTCAACTTCTACTTCTCCGTATGCTGGTTTATGCATAGCATGCTCTTTAAGTATTGATTTAATATAATTCTGATATTGCTCTATTTTTGCCATTTTACAATCACCTCCTTAACCGGATCGTAAACAATCAATTTCAGTCGATATTGCTCAATTGCTCGTTGAATAAACTGAAGTGCAAAGAAGGTTTTATAAGTATCAGAGGGAACAGCTAAGTAAAGAATTCTATCTGCTTCTTCTTCCATTAAAGCTAAACGGTAATTCATAAACTGCCCCAAAGCGGTATGAAATTCAGTAATTGCCGAGCCACCTAAAAAACTTTTGATTTCAACAGCAATTTTTTCTCCCTCTTTTTCTGCTGCAATCAGTTTTTCTGCACCTAAGTCAATATACATTTCCACTCCGCCAACGTCTAAAGAAAGAGGATCGTGGGTAATTAGCCATTTTTCTTTAACCAGTGCATTTTTGACGGCATTATGGAAGGTATCTCTAGCTGGCATTCGATCGGTTTACATTTTTATCTGATAGTTGAGTTAAATAATTAACGGGCGAGGAGGGATTCGAACCCCCGACACCGTGGTCCGTAGCCACGTGCTCTAGTCCACTGAGCTACACGCCCTTACACTTTATTTATCCTAGCACAACTTTCCGCAATGACACACAATTTTTCCGATATTCCCAAAAATTCCCATTTGACACATCTAGACGCTCAGGGTGAAGCCCGGATGGTGGATGTTTCCGGTAAAGTGCCAACCAAGCGTGAGGCAGTAGCAGCCGCTCAGGTGCGGATGTTACCAGAGACATTTGTCGCTATTCAAGCAGGGAATGCGCCTAAAGGCGATGTTCTGGGAACAGCGAGGTTAGCTGGCATTATGGCAGCCAAGCAGACATCTGGGCTAATTCCCCTATGTCATCCTTTACCACTGCACAAAATAGAAGTGCAGTTGACACCAGATGAACAACTTCCAGGATATCAAATTCGGGCGTCGGTGACAACTAAGGCAGAAACAGGGGTAGAGATGGAAGCCTTAACAGCGGTTGCTGTAGCAGCCCTGACGCTCTACGACATGGCAAAGGCTCTAGAAAAGTCAATCCAAATTGAATCCATTCGCCTTTTGAGTAAGAGCGGAGGCAAATCAGGCGATTATATCAGCTCTGAGGCTCAATAAAGTCGTTGATGCTTGGCGGTAGCTGGGTACTCATACGCAGAGCCAGTCTTGGAGTTGAGACGGATTGGGCATAGGCAGGTGTTAAAAACTGTTCGTAGGTTTTTGCCTCTGGCGTTAGTTGTTCAATAAATGCCAAACTAACGCCTCGCAGTAGTTGTTGCGCTGGGTAAGCGTTCTTACCAACGATTTCTGGCACCAGGCTGCTTTGAGGTAACTCTGAATTCACCGATTCGGGATCGCCTACACTCAGATGAGTGCCACCAATGGCGGTGACGAGATACTTGGAACCGCCCAGCTCATTAAATGGTCGTAGTTGCTGGCTGAGTGAGGGTGCCAAGGCATCGTCGGTGCTAGTCCAAATTAAGGTAGGAATTTTTACCTTAGCTAAACCATGTTTGCCAAACAAGTGTCCTGCTACTGGGTTGAGAGCTATAGCCTGAACTACTCGTTTGTCTCGTAATTGTAGATGCCGATCGGGTAAATTACTAGCAGCACACTCCAACCAATCTGCCCCAGACTTAT
Organism: Oscillatoriales cyanobacterium PMM_0019; assembly: GCA_949127975.1. Lineage (GTDB taxonomy): Bacteria > Cyanobacteriota > Cyanobacteriia > Cyanobacteriales > CASBRB01 > CASBRB01. The sequence continues at coordinate 3,783 of CASBRB010000143.1, forward strand.
TAAATAAGTTTTGCTGATTGCAGAACTGCCGCAACTCATCTAAATTCACTTCTCCCCCAGCTACAGCTAAAGCGGTGTAGCCGCCCAAAGAGTGACCGATTACGGTTACTTGCTTGGTATTAAGTCTACCCTGTAACAGGCCGGGTTCCTGATTCATTTGCGCTAACCGATCTAGCACAAAGCTGATGTCTTTGGGGCGCTCAATAAAGTCGGATGCTGGTAATAAATATCTCAGCGTACTGCCGCCGCTAATATTGGCATCTGGATGTTCTAGGGCTACTACAGTAAGTCCGTGGGAAGCTAAGTGACGAGCTAAGTAAGCTAAAAATCCCTTACCTGCACCGAGTCCGGGGGAGATGACTACCAAAGGTCCGGTAGTATTTTCATCCCAATATATATCCATCGGCAGGGTACGGTTACGTTGCGCATCTTGCAAAGTTATGGTATATTTATGTACATCCTTTTTAGCAGGAGCTGCTGGATCGAAAGAGGGCTGAAAACCATTATTATCAACAGTTAAATCGCGTTCTAATAGGGAAGCAACCGCTTTGCTCTGCAAGTATGGGGCATTGATTTGAAGACCTACTGTCAGAGCCGATTTAAGATCTACTGTAACGTTTTCAGTTGGATACGATCGCAAGAAACTAATCGCACTCAGCCCGTTTCCTTGCCGGATTGCTAACCCCAGGGCCGATCGGACTTGGTCAAG
>CASBRB010000144.1 GCA_949127975.1 Oscillatoriales cyanobacterium PMM_0019
CGGTTGTTCATCACTTGTAAGCCATTGATTTATCTGCTCAAATTATCCCTTAAAAAGATCTAAAAAGTCAAGTGCTAATTACTAGCAGATGACCGACCGGGGGCGTCGAACGTTGTAAGTAATAATACTTAAGGGGTTCCCTTGCCGGCGGACGACAGCGCGATTGCTTCGCCCGCGCTGTCGTCCGCCTGTAGTACATAATCTTCTGGCGGGAAGGGAGTAAGCCCTTCTCCGCCCGTGAACTTCTAGCTCGAATCCAAGCCAATTTAGACATGGCCCGCATGCGCCGTATGGCCGCCAATGTAGAGCGCATCGCACGAGCGGAAGCTGAAGCTGCCCGCCAACAGGTGAGCGACATCCTTGAAAGTATAAGCGATGCTTTTATGGCTTTGGACCATCAGTGGCGCTACGTCTACGTGAATCAGGAGGCTCTTAAGCAAACACGCAAGTCAGCCCCAGAAATTATTGGTCAAGTCATTTGGGAGGTCTTCCCAGATCTTGTGGGCAGTAACTTCTACACAGAATACCACAGGGCAGTGCAAGAGCAGACCCCCGTTACGTTTGAAGAGTACTATGCGCCCTTTGATACTTGGTACGAAGTCCACGCTTACCCCTCTCAAAATGGCTTATCTGTCTATTTTCAAGACATCACCCCGCGCAAGCGAATGGAGAAAGAACTCAGACAACAATCCGAACATTTGATCCGAGCCAACCGCATGAAGGACGAGTTTCTAGCGACGGTATCCCATGAACTTAGAACCCCGCTCAACTCGATTCTGGGTTGGACTCAGATATTGAGAAGAGGAGGTCTCAGAGATGATGCTGTCCGCCGAGCTTTGGAGACTGTCGAACGTAATGCTCGTTTGCAAAATCAACTCATCGAAGATCTGCTGGATGTGTCGCGGATTATTTCAGGCAAGCTGCGTCTTGATGTCCGTCCCATAGAACTGACTTCCGTCATTGAAGCAGCCCTCGATACGGTACGCCCCGCCGCACAAGCTAAATCAATCCGGCTTACCTCGATACTCGACCCGAAAGCAGGACTTGTGGCGGGAGATGCTAATCGCTTGCAGCAGGTGGTGTGGAATTTGCTTTCCAACGCTATCAAGTTCACCCCCAAAGGGGGACGAGTACAGGTGCAGCTTGAGCGTGTTAACTCCCATGTGGAGATTATTGTCAGTGATACAGGTCAGGGGATTAATGTCGAGCTTCTGCCTTACATCTTCGAGCGCTTCCGCCAGGCTGACAGCACAACTACTCGGCAGTATAGCGGGTTGGGACTGGGTCTTGCCATCGTCCGCCATCTGGTAGAACTGCACGGTGGGACGATCTGGGCTTCGAGCCCTGGTGAGGGACTTGGTGCCGTCTTCACAGTGCATCTGCCCTTACGGGCTGTAAGGGATGAGGACAATAGCAAGGAGCGCGTGCATCCAACAGTTGAGGATGCAGTTGCCTTTGATTACTCGCCCAAGCTGCTGGATGGTTTGCAGGTGCTGGTAGTGGATGACGAGCCTGACGCCCGTGAACTTGTTAGGTTTGTGCTAGAGCAGCACGGAGCTGAAGTGATGACTGTAGCTTCGGTTAGTGAGGCGATCGAAGCCTTTGAGGTCTGGAGACCGAATGTACTGCTTAGTGATATTGGGATGCCGGGCGAGGATGGTTATGACCTGATTCGCAAGGTCAAGGCGCTGGAACAAAAGCTAGGCATTCGCACTCCTGCTGCTGCCCTAACCGCCTATGCCAGAGCTGAGGACCGCACCCGATCGCTGGCTATGGGATACCAACTACACCTGCCTAAGCCTATTGACCCTAGTGAGTTGGTTACTGTAGTTGCCAACCTAGCGGGACGGACTATATCTTTGATTTAGATGGGGAGCAGATTATGAGCGAAGAAGCACTAAGAGCGGTTTTAGCGAAAATTTCGGTAGACGATAGCGAAGCAGATGCTATATTTTCGGCATTGCTGCCAGTTTTAGGTGAGTCGTTGCAGTGCGATCGCGTCTTTCTCTACTTGCGCTCTCCACGCACTCGCTATGGTAGAATATCTCACTGCTGGCTGAGCACTCCTGATTATCCAGATCTCACCCATGCTGACTGGAAACTAGAACCAGAGTCTTTGCCTGATGAAGATCCCTTGTTTGCTGCGGCACTGCGTACCGCACCATCTATTTTTGTTGAAGATGTTGAGACAGCTCCCCCAGAAGTAGTCAATAAGGCTTTTGAACATGACTCCTTCGGGCACAGGGCACTGATTCACGCTCACCTGTGTTTTGATGGCGAACTATGGGGGGTTTTGCAACCCTGCGTCTTTGGTAAACCGAGAGTTTGGACGGGTAGCGATCGCTCTATTATTGCCGAAGTCACAGATAAAATTGTACCCCTTGCTGTCGCTTATGTCAAGTCAGCTAATATTTAAATTCTCCCTAATAGGGGCGTATTGCTATACGCTTCTATGGTAAAACAAAAATTGTCAATAGTAGTTTTAGATTAAACACCAGGAGGTTATTAATTCTGTGATTGTTAAACAATACGAGAAGGGTTGGGAAATAATTTACCATCGCGCTCATGCCCTGTTAGCCGCTGAAATTGCGGGACAATGGCGCAAAAAAGACCGCCCAGAACGTATAATAGAAACCGTTGCGGCAATTTCCCATCACGACGATTTAGAAAAAGAATGGGAAGGCGAACACCTCACAGAAGCGGGTACACCATTAGACTTTACCCTTGTCAAGGAAACGAACATCAAAAAGCTTCGCCAATTCACAACAAATTCGCGATATCGAGGGCGTTGGGTAGCACTGCTGATATCTAAGCACATGAGCTTTTTAAATGAAGGTAAGCGTGGAGAGTCAAAGGAACTTGACAGCTTTCTTGACGAACAAATAAATCATCAAAAGCAATGGATTGAGGATTTGAAAATTACCCAGTCAGAAGCCGAGCTAGCTTATACGTTCTTCCAGTGGTGCGATCGACTTTCACTAATTCTTTGCCAGGGTAACCTCCCAGCAGGCGAACGGGCTTTAGAAATAAGTAAAGGCCCAGACGGCAAGCGCTATGATGTGATGGAAAACAAGGATGGCAATGTCACTGTTTTACCTTGGCCATTCGAGGAGGAAAAGTTTACAGTAAATGTAGAAGCGTCTTACCTACATCAAGTGCAATTTAAAGATAGCGCGGAACTGGCAGCAGCGCTTAAAAATGCCCCAATTGAGGTATTAGAGTGGACATTTGTCAAATCTTCAGTACTGTAACACTGCCTTTATATATAGCGGGTTCGTAGGGGCAAACCCCCTGTGGTTGCCCAGTGTGCCCAGTGTGCGTAAGTCCTGATCTTGAAAATGCCCAAATATTAAAAACCTACCCTTGTGAGGAGGGGACAGGGGGGCATGTGAATATGCCCCTAGTCATCAATCCAATTTGTCTTTCAATCAGGGATTATGCCGCAATATTTCGGACAACTACACACCACCTTGCCCTCTTGGTCAACCCTTGAGGCAATACAATACATACAACAAAATGAGCGCCATATCCACTTCAATTGTGGCAGACCTTGTTTAACTGTTAGTGTGCTTGCACCAAACTTAATCAGGGTAAGGATGAACCCCACAGGCGAATTGTTACCCCGTCGCTCATGGGCAGTGGCGCGGGCGGATGAAGAATGGTCTACCGTACCGTTTGAAGTGCGAGAAAAAGCAGAAGCTATAGAAATCGAAACTAAGCAGATGCGCCTTATTGTGTCTCGCGAACCTTGTCGCCTCCAGTGCTTCGACTTAGCAGGACAGCCCTTTGCTCAAGATGCAGACTTAGGGATGGGGTGGCGGACTGGTGCTACTGCTGGGTGGAAACGCATTGAAGCTAACGAACATTTCTATGGTTTCGGTGAACCCACAGGCTTACTAGATCAACTTTCTAAAATTAGAACCAACTGGACATCTGATGCCATTGATTACGGCATCATGACAGACAGTATGTATGTAGCGATTCCCTTTTTTCTGGCGTTGCGTCCGGGTGTGGGCTATGGAATTTTCTTCAACACTACATTTTGGAGCCGATTTGATCTAGGCGCAGAGCAACCCGGTGTATGGCGGATGGAGACTCAGGGAGGTGAATTAGATTACTATATTATTTACGGCCCCGAACCTGCAAAAATTATCGACACGTACACCCAACTAACCGGACGGATGCCCATGCCACCCCGATGGTCACTCGGTTACCAACAGTGTCGTTGGAGTTATGAATCACAATATATAATACGCCAATTGGCTAGTGAGTTTCGTCAGCGCCGCATTCCCTGTGATGTCATCTATCTCGACATTGACTACTTGAACGGGTATCGGATTTTTACCTGGAATCCTAAGCGCTTCCCTAACCCGAAAGAATTAATCCACGACCTGAACCAGGATGGCTTCAAGTTGGTGACAATTTCCGAGCCTGGGGTCAAGTACGATCCAGAAGCAGATTATCAAGTCTTCGACGAAGGACTCAAAAACGACTATTTTATCCGCAAAACAAACGGTCAGCTATTTCACGGCTATGTTTGGCCAGATAAAGCAGTTTTCCCCGACTTCATGCGTCCTGAAGTACGCCAGTGGTGGGGAAGGTGGCAAAACAGCCTAACCGACATCGGTGTTGCTGGGATCTGGAACGACATGAACGAACCCACACTGGACGATCGTCCATTCGGCGACTCAGGTAACAAAATTTCGTTTCCCCTAGATGCTCCACAGGGTTCGGCCCAGGAGAAAACCACCCACGCTGAAACTCACAACCTTTATGGCTTGAAGATGGCACAGGCATCTTATCAGGGGGTTGAACTGGCGCGTCCTACAGAACGTTCCTTTTTCCTGAGCCGCGCAGGCTACGCAGGCATTCAACGTTGGTCGGCTGTATGGACGGGAGACAATCAATCCTTATGGGAACATCTGGAAATGTCCATACCGATGCTCTGTAACCTGGGTCTATCAGGCATTGCCTTTGTGGGTGCGGACATTGGTGGATTTGCAGGTAACGCGACAGCAGAACTATTTGCGCGTTGGATGCAGCTAGGAATGCTTTACCCTCTGATGCGGGGACACTCAGCACTCACTACCGCTCAGCATGAGCCTTGGACGTTTGGCCACAGGGTGGAACAAATTTGCCGCGAATATATCGAACTGCGTTACCGACTGTTGCCTTACATATACACCCTCTTCTGGGAAGCGGCAACCACTGGCTCACCAATTCTGCGTCCCCTGCTGTATCATTTCCCCAATGACCCGAAGACTTTCACCCTGGCTGACCAAGTAATGCTTGGTCCCTCATTACTAGCAGCACCCATTTACCGTCCAGGCGTTGAAGACCGTGCCGTATACTTACCGTCAGGGCGCTGGTACGACTGGTGGAGTGGTGAAGCTTTCGATGGACCAACCACCATCCTAGCTCACGCACCACTGGAGCGAATGCCATTATATGTTCGCGCTGGCTCGATTATTCCAATGGGACCAGTAACGCAATACGTAGATGAAGGTCCCTTAGACCAACTAAGGCTTCGGATTTGGAAGGGTACGGGTGAGTTTACTTTTTATGAGGATGACGGTCATACCTTCGAGTACAAAACAGGAGCCTTTTGCACAACAAGTTACCGCGTTTTTTCAGCCCAGGAACAAACCATTGTTGAGATTCGATCGCGAAGTGGTGGTTTTTCACCCGCCGCGCGTGAAGCGATCGTGGAACTGGTTGGCAGTGGTGAACGGCGTTTTGTCGATGATGGCACAGCGCAGCAGTTGACGTTTTCAACATAGAACCCACCGTCCATTATGTCACAATAAACTAATAAATTTTCAAGCGAAAACAAGCAACATGACGATACATCCTAAGCTACAGCAAGCATTTGACTCCGGACGTGCCCTCAAAGTAATCAGCGGCTTGAATAATTTCGATCGCGCCAACGTTGCCGCAACCATTAAGGCAGCCCAACGGGGCGGCGCTACCTTTGTCGATATTGCCGCCGATGCAGATTTGGTGCTTCTGGCTCGCCAGTTGAGCAGCCTGCCAGTATGTGTTTCTGCTGTGGAACCAGCGCGGTTTGTGAGTGCTGTTGAAGCAGGCGCTAATTTAATTGAAATCGGCAACTTTGATAGTTTTTATGCTCAGGGGCGTCGATTTGAAGCAGAGGAAGTGTTAGCGCTGACAAAAGAAACCCGCCAACTCCTACCCAACATCACCCTATCTGTCACCGTACCCCATATTCTGGAATTGGATCGGCAGGTAGAACTGGCACAAGAGTTAGTTAAAGCTGGTGCCGATATTATCCAAACTGAAGGAGGAACCAGCAGCAACCCCACTCACGCTGGTACATTGGGATTAATTGAAAAAGCAGCACCCACCCTAGCGGCAGCTTACTCTATTTCTCGTGCCGTGTCGGTTCCGGTGCTGTGTGCTTCAGGTTTATCCAGTGTGACGGTATCAATGGCAATAGCAGCAGGAGCCTCTGGTGTCGGTGTGGGTTCCGCCATTAATAAACTTGATAGCGAAGTGGCAATGGTAGCAGTTGTGCGTAGCTTGGTTGAAGCCTTAGCAACAGTAAGCCGTCCCCGCCTAGAAGCAATCCTTTAAGGTATAAACTACCTGCTCCTGTTCTTCAGGGGAAAGTTCCGGGAACATTGGTAGAGATAAAACCTCGTGGCAGACTTGTTCTGCTACAGGAAAATCACCTACTTGGTAGCCCAAATTCTTGTAGACTGGTTGCAGGTGCAAAGGAATGGGATAGTATATCATAGAACTGACACCGCTCTGTTGCATTTGGGCGCGTACTTCGTCTCGATAGCTCTTGTAGGGGTGGTGCCCCTGTGCCCACCCTGAGTTTGTAGGGGTGGTGCCCCCGTGCCCACCCTGAGTTTGGTTTTGGGTATTTCCTGCCGACTCCTCTTGTTGCCTGTTGCCTGTTAACCGAATGGTGTATTGATTCCAAACTCCCTTGCCTCCATCTGGTTCTTGAGGCTTCACTAGGAAGGGAATTGGTTTGAGCAACTGGTGGTAAAGTTCTGCAACCTTCAGGCGTTGAGCATTCCAGGTATCCAGATGAGGCAATTTGATTTGCAGAATAGCAGCTTGGAGGGCATCCAAGCGACTATTGATGCCAGTTTCTTCGTGGCAATAGCGAGTGCGACTGCCGTGTTCTCGCAGCATCCGTACTGAGGCAGCTAGAGCGGGATCGTTGGTAGTCACCGCACCCCCATCACCACAACCTCCCAGATTTTTAGTGGGAAAGAAACTAAAGCAGCCAATATGCCCAATGCTGCCCACCTTTTTCTGTGCCCATTGAGCACCAGTCGCTTGGGCACAATCTTCAATCACAGCTAAATTATAATCCTCAGCTAGAGCCATCACTGCCGTCATATCAATTGGCATCCCAAACAGGTGAACAGGTATAATCGCTTTAGTCCGCTCTGCGATCGCTCCTGCAATCTGGTTAAGATCCAGATTAAGGGTTTGGGCGTCAATATCAACGAACACAGGTGTTGCACCCACAGCAGTAATAGACTCAGCCGTGGCAATAAAGGTGAAAGGTGTTGTAATCACCTCATCCCCTGGACCAATCTGTAATGCTCGCAGTGCCAGATACAGGGCATCGGTTCCAGAATTGCACGCCACACACTCAGAGACGCCTATATAAGCTGCAAACTGCTCCTCAAAGCTTTGAATTAGCGGTCCACCGACGTAACGACCAGAGGCGAGAACGTCAAGAACAGCAACACTTACATCCTCACTGATAAGTTTGTACTGTCGCGTCAGGTCAAGGGGGGGGATGTTACTCACTCTATTACACCAAAAATTTTTACCATTATAAGTCCGGGGGCATGAAAGCCCTTCCCGATCAGTGGAGGCAGAGCCTCAGAAGCAGCGTTCCCAGGCAGAGCCTGGGAACGAGGGAAAGGGAATACTTCAGGCTAAAACCCAGCCTACAACTACCCATTGCCTCCCTAATCTATTGAGAATTTCAAGGTGCTGAAATTGTTTCAAGGGGGGATGATGAAGTTACTGTAATTGAGTGAGCAGTTCTCGGTGAATTTTTTAGTTAATTATACACACTTGTTTTGGGCATTGGGGATGATGGCTCTAGCCATTGGTCTAGCCCGCTGGCAGAAACTAGGATTGGAATGGCAACTAGCCAGGGCGACTGTCCTTACCGTTGTCAATCTGCTGGTTGTGGGGTATATCTTAGCTGTTATCTTCGCCTTAAACAATGCTTGGGCGGTTTTGGTAATTTTAGCAGTAATGCTGACGATCGCCACTGTGGTGGCTCGGAATCGCATTAGCAAGAAGATTCCCCAACTGTTACCCGTCGTCGGCGGGTCGATTCTGGTTAGTACAGCTATTACCTTAACCTACACCACTACCCTAGTAATTCAACCAATAACTTGGTATGAACCCAAGTACCTGATCCCATTTGCTGGGATTGTACTGGGCAATGCAATGAATGCCTCAGCTCTTGCTGGCGAACGCCTTGTCAGTACGATTAACGCTAGCCAGTTGGAAATCGAAACCCACCTCAGTTTGGGAGCGACACCGCAACAAGCTGTGGCTCAGTATCGTAAAGATGCTATCAGAGCTGCACTAATTCCAACTATCAACGCCATGATGGTGGTGGGTGTCGTCACCCTACCAGGAATTATCACTGGTCAACTTTTAAGCGGAGCTAATCCACTTGATGCGGCATCATACCAGATTTTAATCATGTTTATGCTTGCCTTGACCAACCTGATTACTACTTTATTGGTTACTCAGGGAGTTTACCTACAGTTCTTCACCAAAGACGCCCAATTGCAACGACACTAAAACAGGAGTCAGGAGTCAGGAGTCAGGAGTCAGGAGTCAGGAGTCAGGAGTCAATTAGTGGGGGATTCTTATTCCATAAATTTGACAGTTGTATTATAGTCTGTTACCCTAAAATGTAAACAAAACCTGTCAAAATAAGAGGCAAAGTATGCGGTTACTACTTGTTGGCGGACTAATTGCTGCCATCGGGCTGTCGGCACTGCCAGTTCAAGCACAGGTTGAGGATGCCCAAGTAAAGGCACTGGTAGAAGCCCTACGGCAAGCCGCGCCACAAACTGGCACCGAAAAAGATGGACTCTACGGCGACTGGAAGGTTGAAGCAGGTAACATTCCCCGGTGGTCAAAACAGTGTACCGGACGCCTGGTGACACCAGAAGATTTTGCAGATAGCCCCGTGACGGCGCGGTACATACTGGTGTGCGTGATGCGGGATATTTTCAATCAGCAATACCTCGCTAGTGGCAACAATGAGGCTTTAGCTGTGCAACGCGCTGCTGCCTGGTGGATGACAGGTCAAGCCGATCGCTACAATAGGGGTGACACAGCCGAGTATACCAAGAAAGTTCTGGACTACTACGAGCAACTGCGTAAGCAAAGCCCGCCCTTAGCATCGCAAGCACCGGAGCCAACGCCTACCCCAAAACCCCCTCAAGCTCGATCGCCGCGCATTGCTACTGGAACAGCAAAGGTTTCTGATATCCAGGTAGGTGCGCTGGTGGAAGCGCTGCGTTTGGCTGCCCCAAAGACGGGCACTAACAATGATGGACTCTACGGCGACTGGAAAGTTGAAGCAAACAATATCCCCCGGTGGTCAAAACAATGTGTCGGACGGGAGATTACACCTAACGACTTTGCAGATAGCCCGGTGACAGCACGGTACATCCTAGCCTGCGTTATGGGCGATGTCTTTCAGAAGCAATATATTGCTAGTAATAATAATGAGTCGCAAGCTGTACAACGCGCTGCTTCTTGGTGGATGAGTGGGGATTACAACCAGTACAACAGCGACAATACTATTGGTGCATATACTCAGAAAGTTCTGAGCTTTTACCAGCAGTTGCGATCGGATAACTCTATTAAACCGATGAAACCGACTTTGTTGCCCCATCGCTAAGTTGAACATCGCTCTCAATAAAGAAGGATCGAGCTATAATGGATAGCAACGCACCTGGGAATAAGTCGCACCAAAAAAGGAGATAAATGCTGTGCCACCCACAATTGAAGTAGATATCAAGGAACTGCTAGACCAAATTAATCAAAAACTGGATAGTAGCACTAAAGAGATTAATCAAAAAATTGATAGTAACCATACACAGATTAATCAAAAAATTGATAGTAGCACTAAAGAGATTAATCAAAAACTTGACACCCTCGCCAAAGACGTTACGGATCTAAGACTTGAAACAAAGGTCGGGCAAGCACGATTAGAAGAAAAGTTGTCTGCTATGGAAACAAGAATGA
>CASBRB010000145.1 GCA_949127975.1 Oscillatoriales cyanobacterium PMM_0019
ATGACCTCAGAATTATTGTACCTTCCTTTGCGCCCTTTGCGTAAACCTTTGCGCCCTTTGCGTAAAAAAAAGGACTTACCGCAATCCTTTTTCTCGTAGCCACATATCCACCCAAACTTTGTCTTTTTCCTTGAGGGGTGGCACAGGTTCGAGCGTGTAGTCTATGGCTATATCAAATCTTGCCCGCTCATACACACCGACTAATAAAGCTTGTAAATCCAACAAAGGTTCTTTATCCTCTGATTGCAAAGGTAGCAAAAACTTGGGAATTTCCTGCTGAACACTAAAAGTATATAATTGAGCTTGAGGACGGCGATCGCTCCGACTGACTAAGACCCGATAGTCTGTCTGTGGGATTTCGCTCAAAATTCGCATAGGTTTACCACCTCTGAGTAAGTCAATCTCTACCAAATGCGTTGGACTATTTAGCAGTGTCATGCGCTTTGTTTCATACTTCTTTCTTCCTATGCCTGCGCGTTTATTTTTTGGGGAGAGAACTTCTATCGCTGTAACTACATACCCAGTTGCTACTTCTCTGATTTCTAAATAACCTTCCCTGACTTCTTCTGGTATTGGTATTGTCACGGTTATCGATTCTCCTTGTACAGGTAGAGTTGCAGTAGATGGAGTTTGGGTTATAGTCGCCCGTTGCTTATATACAGATACATCAGGAATCCCCACCAGAACTGATTCTTCTCCATCAGTCAGATAGGTTCGTTTTTCAATTGCGACTCGATATTTCCGACTGAGAGCGGGTTCTATGGCATCTGCTAGAGCTGTAATGAGGCGATGATGCACTTCTGACCATAACTCAGGATTCTCTAAATAAGGGTTCATGCCTGGAAAGAGAGAAGGCATTGCCAGTACCTCGCGATCGGTTTAAAAAAAAGTTACCATTATATTGTAGGTTGGGTTGAGCGACAGCGAAACCCAACGGGGCAACCACAGGGGGATTGGGGCAACCACAGGGGGATTGCCCCTACGGTAATCTATGGAAAATCTTGAACAAATTGATCAATTATTAGCCGACTGGAAAAAGAAAGTAGACATTATAGGTCAAAATCTTATGGACTTATATGAACTCCCAACCTACCAGCGACTGGCAGGTACCGTTGGGTTTCCCAAGGCACAGCTAACGGGAATTACTCAGGCACGAGTTACACAGGCGCTAGAAACGATCGGCGAACTGTTTCAATTCTTTAGCTTGTTGATGACAACTGTCAAGCAGGCAACTGAGCTACGAAAGCAAGTATCCTGGTTTTTGGGGTCAGAACAGAAAGTTCACCAACTCGCAGAACTACTCACTGGAAAATCAATTCAATTACCCACTATTCAAACTCCTCTAGCGCAGAGAGGACTTCTGAGTGCAACCGAAAGCAGTAATTCGATCGCGCCCGAACAGTTACTGAGAATGATGACGAAGGAGTTTACTCTCGCCAAGAATGTAATTATAGCAGTTGATGAAGTTTGGTTGCGTTTAGAGCCGATACTTGCCGACACTGAAGACGAAATTGGCTCTCTGCAAAAATTGGCGGAATCCTTGGGTGTTAGCTCTTTGAATGAACTGTCTGCCGCTCGTCAAAAACTCGCTTCCCTACGTGCTAACATTAACAGCGATCCCTTGGGAGTAAGTGCTGATTTTAACGGAGAAATCAATCCCGTAATTAAGCGGGTGAAAAGTATCCTAGAAGTTTTGGTTAAGCAGCAGAGTCAGCTTCGAGATAATATAACCCAAGCCTATGATCTGCTAAATAAATTAGTAGAACAACATCTGCAAGCGTCAGCAGCTTTTGCTGAAAGAACCGAAAAAATTAGCGAGTATTCTAGAGAGCAAACTCCTTTAGATGGGGATAAAATAGAAGCACTCAGCCAATGGCTAACTAGGCTGGAAACCAAGTTTGCTGAAGGGTTGTTAAATCCGGTTAGCGTCGGTTTGGGAAACTGGACTGCTAAGGTGAAAGAATATATTGCAGTAGAGCAAGCAGCTTATGCAGCTAATAATGCTCCATTGGAGATGCGAAAGGAACTGCGCGGCAGGCTGGAAGCTCTCAAAGTCAAAGCAATGGCGCGAGGGTTGGCAGAAGATACTACTCTTACCCAACTAGCTCAACAGGCTAAAGAGCTTCTGTATAGTCGCCCAACTCCTTTGGCAAAAGCTGCCGAGTTGGTTTCTCAATACGAAAAACGGTTGCTAAAATAATGCAGGACTGTAGCACACTGGCATATATAGGGGCAACCACAGGGGGTTTGCCCCTACGAACCCACTATATATAGAGGCAACCACAGGGGGTTTGCCCCTACGAACCCGGGCATATATAGGGGCAACCACAGGGGGTTTGCCCCTACGAACCCGCTATATATAGAGGCAGTGCTACAGTACTGTAATGGTATCCAGGGAGGAAGACAGATGAACGGCTCACACTGTCAACGTCAAGGGTGTACTGGCATCATCGAAGATAACTACTGTAACGTGTGTGGATTTGCTGGGAAGCAGGTTAATGAATCGAGTCCTCGTCAAAGCGCAAGTATCACCACGGGTACAGGTTCATCACCTCTAACTAACCGCTCCAAGGGTTCGCGGCGCACCAGCCACGCTTCTTCCAGAAGCAGCCGCAAGCAGCTTGGTGCTGGGCTGATATCTGTACCAGAATTGCCTTCAACTGAGCCAGAGAAGGCAATAATGGCAGATCCGAGGGTTCCTGAAAACAAACGCTTCTGCGCCAATTGCAACAGCCCACTGAAACGAGAAAACGGTTTTTGCAGCAAGTGTGGACAAAAGTATTCCTTCATCCCCTCACTCAAAGCCGGTGATTTGGTGGCTGGACAGTATCTAGTTAAGGGTGCTCTAGCCTATGGTGGATTAGGCTGGATTTACCTAGGCTTCGACAATAAGCTTTCCCGTTATCTAGTTCTCAAGGGCTTGCTCAATACCGAAGATGCAGCCAGCGCTGCCGTAGCGGTAGCAGAACGCCAATTTCTCGCCGCAGTAAAACACTCCAACATCGTCGGTATTTACAACTTCGTCAACTACGGTAGCGAAGGCTTCATTGTTATGGAGTATGTGGGCGGTAAGACGCTCAAGGAGATCCGTAAAGAACGCGGTCCCCTACCTGTAGCAGAAGCGATCGCCTACATTCATAGAATTTTAAGTGCTTTTGCCTACTTACATCAACTGGGGCTAGTCTACTGCGACTTCAAGCCCGACAACTTCATGCTAGAGGAAAACGACGTCAAGCTAATTGACATGGGCGGAGTCAGACGCATCGACGACCTTAGCGGCGATATCTATGGTACAGTCGGCTACAGCGCTCCCGAAGCGGGCGAAGGTCCTACCCCCGTCTCAGATTTATTCACCGTCGGCAGAACTTTAGCTATCCTGCTCGCTGATATTAAAGGCTTCAGCAGCACCCACCAGTATACCTTGCCTAGCCCCCAAGAAGAATCTTTATTTGCAGAGCAAGAGTCACTATACCGATTTTTACTTAAGGCGACAAATCAAAATCCAGACGATCGCTTCCAGTCAGCAGATGAAATGGCAGATCAGTTGCTGGGCGTATTGCGGGAGGTGGTTGCCGCCCAAACCAATACCCCACGTCCAGCTTCGAGTAACTTATTCGGCGGGGATATGCTGGCACTCACCAGCAGCAGCGACTTTGAGCCAATTCGCCCTGACTTCCACCAATTACCAATTCCCACCATCGACTCAACCGATCCCGGTTTCAACAACATCCTTAACGCCAGTGCTATTCCTGATAGCACTAAGCGAGTTGCCAGTTTACAACAAGTATTACAACTATTTCCCAAGTCCAGAGAAGCGCTGCTGCGGTTGGCAAATAGCCTGATCGATATTGGGGCTTACGAGGAAGCTGAAAAGATTTTAGCAGAAATCGAGGCTGAAGATGCTTGGGATTGGAGAGTTATGTGGTATAGAGGGCGCAAGCTGATGGCGCAAGGCAAAGCCAAAGAAGCGCAGCAGGCTTTCGATCAAGTCTACTTTGACTTGCCCGGAGAACTAGCTCCCAAACTGGGATTTGCTCTAGCTGCTGAACAGGCGCGTCAATACAAAGTGGCTATCAAAATGTACGATTTGGTGTCTCGCACCGATCCCAATTATATCTCGGCAGCCTTCGGTCTAGCTCGCTGCCTGTTGGTGACAGGAGATAGAAAAGGTGCAGTTGCAGCTTTGGGGCGCGTATCCCAAACATCCAACCTGTTTACTAGGGCACAGGTGGAACTCTCCAGGACGCTAATAAATACTGAGCGCTCGGCACCAGGAGCGACAGAACTGAAAGATGCCGCGCAGACAATCGAAGCGATCGCTATACAGGGCATGGAGCGATATCGACTGGCTAAACAAGTCTTGGAAACAGCCCTGAATTTGATTGCTAAGCGATCGCTGTCGCCAAATTCATCAATTTTGATTATGGGAGAGACACTTGAGGAAGTAAATATTAGAAAGGGTTTGGAAAAAGCCCTGCGTGCTATGGCGCATTTGTCAACTGGATATGAGAAAATCCGTCTGGTTGATGAAGCCAACCGCGTGCGCCCCAGAACCTTATTTTAAAGGGAAATGAGAGCATCCCAATTTGGTCAGGACTTACGCATAGACCCTATTCGTAGAGTGGGCAACGCCTGGAGCGTTCAACTGAGCTCACGCCGAAGTCTCTGCCGAACGGTTAGCTCTCTTGGCGTAACCCACCATCCACCATCTATGCGTGTAGCTGCTACAGTACTGTGAGTATTGAAGCTGATTCAAGTTGGCGGGGTTTACGGGGCATGATTAAGTCAAATGATACTATGTCAACAATAATTTGGTATAAGCCCGTTATCTGCACCTCAGTTGATAACTGTAACCTGTTGGGTTTCGTTCCTCAACCCAACCTACAATTAAGACAAGAGGGTCAATTTTTATGGAATGTCCAAAGTGTGGTAGTGTAGTACAGGTAGGCGATCGCTTCTGTGAAGAATGCGGCGCAGCACTGACGGTAGATAATACTAAGGCAGGATGTATCAAATGCGGCGCAGCACCTGTCGCTATCGACGCCGAGGGATATTGTTCTGAGTGCGGATTCCGAAATAAACCTAGGGATAATGACCATATTGAGGTTGCCTGCCTGCCCAACTTTGGTGGTGTAAGCGACAAGGGGCTAAGGCACCATCGCAATGAGGACTACTTCGCCCTGCATTACGTTGAGGACAGAAATACTTACATCCTAGTAGTCTGCGACGGTGTCTCCAGTTCCCTTGAACCTGATAAGGCATCCAAAGTTGCTGCTGAAAGTGCGTGTATGGCTTTATTGGTTGAGCGAGGTGATATCAAGCCAGAGTCGGCGCTGAAAATAGCGATCGCTGCCGCACTAGAATCAGTATGCGCTATTCCCTACACCAGTAGTGCAGACGCAGATCCTCCGTCAACAACTATTGTAGCAGCAGTCGTTCAAGACCGCACTGCCACTATTGGCTGGCTCGGTGACAGCCGCGCTTACTGGATTTCTCCAGACGGCTCTCGACAACTAACCAGAGACGATTCTTGGCTGGAGGAAATGGTGGCGTCGGGTAAAATGACTGAAGCAGAGGCGATAAAATCGAGTAATGCTCATGCTATTACCCGCTGGCTGGGGGCCGATGCGGGAGAAAATGCCGAACCAACGATAGTGAGTTTCGATATTCCTGGTGCGGGATATTTGTTGCTGTGTAGTGATGGGTTGTGGAATTATGCTCCTTCATCGGAGGAGCTTGCCAATCTTGTGCTACAGATGTCAGATGTAGATGCAGTTACAGTTTCGCGGAGGCTGGTGGAGTTTGCGCGATCGCACGGTGGACATGATAACATCACGGTCATATTACTCAGTACTGTAGCACGCACACCGCCGAGCTAACCTACCCTACGAATAGATTCTATACGTAAGTCCGAGGTCAACATGTCTACCCAGTTTAAAGCCGAAGTCTTCCAAAATCAGTATCTACCACAGGGAGCTAAAGAAGTACACGCCATTATGACAGTTACTGCTGAAGGTAGTGAGGGCGTGGCAGGTACTCATACTGGCGGTAGTCTATTCGGAGTCATCTGCGACACATCAGGCTCGATGGGGGGTCAAAAAATTTACGCTGCCAAAGAAGCGATGGTGAAAGTCGTGAATTTGCTGCCCGATGATTGCGCCTTTTTTATCGTCACCGGCTCTAGCAGCGCCCGCGTGATTTTCCCAGTGTCAATAGCTACTCCTCAGAATAAGGAACGTGCTTGCGGTGTTATCAAGGCGGGGCTCGATGCCCACGGCGGCACGGTTATCTCCACTTGGCTTACCGAAGCCCTACAACAGTTTAACAAGATGGCAGGTGCAGTTCGTCAAGCGTTACTGCTCACGGATGGGCAGAACGACGTTTCAGACGAACAGCAATTGAACACGGTTTTACAAGCTTGCGAGGGGGTTTTCCAGTGCGACTGTCGGGGTGTCGGTACAGACTGGAGGGTTAAACAGCTACAACAGATTTCCCACAAACTCCTAGGGACTACAGACATTATCCCTAATGCCTCAATGATCGAGGCAGACTTTCGGGCGATACTAGAGAAGGCAATGAGCAAGTCAATTAGCGACGTTGCCCTCCGCCTGTGGACACCGCAGAGCGCTAGGGTGCTATTCTGCAAACAGGTTAGCCCCGACATTGTTGAACTCACCCATCGGGGTAAATTAGTTAAACCTCAAGTTAACGACTATCCCACAGGTGCTTGGGGCAAGAGCGAATCCCGCGACTTTCACTTCTGTATCGAGGTACAACCAGGGAATGTCGGCGACGAGATGTTAGCAGGTAGAGCCAGCCTTATCTACACAGTAAACGGTGTAGAAACCAAAGTAGCCGAGGCGAGAATACTGGTAACTTGGACTGACGACGATGCCAAGTCAACCAAAATCGACAAGCGGGTTGCCCACTATACCGGGCAAGCTGAGCTTGCTCAAAACATCCAGGAAGGTTTGGAGGCTCGTGCCCAAGGAAATATAGAGGTAGCCACTGCCAAACTGGGCAAAGCAGTAAAAATCGCCCATAATTCTGGTAACGAATCAACCGCCAAACTTCTCAGAACAGTGGTTGATATTGTGGACGCCGAGACTGGTACAGTAAGGATCAAGAAGAGTGTCGCTAAGGAAGACGAAATGGCTCTCGAAAGTCGCTCTACTAAAACCAGTCGGATTCCTAAATCTTCTTAATACCCAATTTGTGCAAGTTAAAGCTAAGCTAGAAGGTATTGACATAGGCGAGAAGCATCTTCAATGCACAAGCCTTTGCCAAACCCCGACAACGCCAAACCTATGGAGTTCCCCATGTCAGACGAAGCCATCCCAGTCCAACCCGCCGTCCTACTCACCATTATTGCTGAAACAGTGTTAAAAGACGCTATTGTCCATTTGTTAAAAAGCTATAACGTAAGCGGCTATACCGCTAATCAAGTGCAGGGTGAGGGTAGCCACGGCAGACAATTGGGAGATATAGAGGGCTACAACACCAATGTTGAAATAAAGTCTGTTGTGTCACCAGAAGCATCAGATGCTATACTTTTGTCTATAAAAGACTATCATGGCAAGCACGCCATAATCGCCTTCCGACACAATGTAGAAGCCTTGTTTTAATTAATCTGGTTTTGACAATCCCCCCATTATAAATCGGGGGATTCTTGGTTCAACAATTCGACTTGCCCCTGATAGTCTCCCTACCAGAAACACAGGTATTCAGGTATTTTTTAAACCTCATCTAACCTCTGCGTACCTTTGCGCTAACATGGAGCGTCCTTTGCGTTAAAAACAGGAGCTATGCCGAGCTACAAATGCCCAAAAAATCACGAATCCACAGAATCAGATTTTTGTTCGGTATGTGGAGCCAAAATCCAAGGCTCTCCCGAAGTTACCACAGCAGTACAGAAAACTGCTACCCTCACCTGTCCTGATTGCTCTGCCCCACACGATCCCCACAGCGGCAACTTTTGTGAAATTTGTGGTTATAACTTCACCAGTGGAGCCCACGGCGACTTACCACCTGCTAACATTACCCCCACCCCACTTTTAAAACAAGAGGAACTAACATCTAGTATAGGTGAAAAAACACACCTTACCTGGGCAGTCGTCGCCACCGTCGATCCTTCTCTGTATGAGGAAGGAAGCCCCCAGCCGCCGACTAATCAAGCGCCAATAATCTTCCATCTAGAGAAGGAAAATAACTTAATTGGTCGTTCCAGTTCGCGCCGAGGAATTTACCCGGAAGTCGATCTCGATTTCGATGATGCCGTTTCCCACCGCCATGCCCTGCTAAGTTGTCAGCCTGATGGTACTTTAATTGTGCGCGACATCGGCTCTACCAACGGCACGAAACTCAACGGGGTTGAGCTTACGGCAATGATTGACGCACCTATTAAAGAGGGTGACGAGTTAACTCTGGGGCATTGGACTCGGATGACTGTTGTCGCTGCCAATTCGTGAGCTATTGTCCCACCAACCCGAACAATTTAGCGAACCCCCCCAGGATAGCTAGGAGCAACCCTACCAACACGCCGCGACTGAGAAACTCTTGGTTGTCCATCCTCTTGCTGAGTCCATCTATTTTTGATGCCAAATTCTTTTCTAATCCATCTACTTTTTCCTCTAATCTGGCTTGCCCTACTTTGAGGGCAACCAAATCATTCTGCCGGATCTCTGCTATCTCCTTACTCAGGCTATCTAGCTTATGCTCAAACTTATCTAGTTTCTGGTCAATTTTAGCTAGCACTTCCTTTAAATCTGATTCGATCGTTACAGACATAGTTGTTTCTCCAGACACACTGATTTCCGACGCCCACCCTGCATAATTCAGGAGTTCTACCCCTATTATCCCTAAGTTGATCGCCCCCAATTCTTGAGCTATTGTCCCACCAAGCCGAACAATTTAGCGAACCCGCCCAGGATAGCTAGGATCAACCCTACCAACACGCCGCGACTGAGAAACTCTTGGTTGTCCATCCTCTTGCTGAGTCCATCTATTTTTGAACCCAAATTCTTTTCTAATCCATCTACTTTTTCTTCTAATCTGGCTTGCCCTACTTTGAGGGCAACCAAATCATTACTCAGGTTATCTAGCTTCTGGTCAATTTTAGCTAGCACTTCCTTTAAATCTGATTCGATCGTTACAGACATAGTTGTTTCCCCAGACACACTGATTTCCGACGCCCAGTCTGCATAATTTAGGAGTTCTGCCCCACCATCACAGTCTAGCAGGTTCTAACTATGCTATTCTCCGATCGCACAGTGTAAGCATCCAAAGCTAAAAGAATACATGCTTAGGCTCGATTATCTC
Organism: Oscillatoriales cyanobacterium PMM_0019; assembly: GCA_949127975.1. Classification (GTDB taxonomy): domain Bacteria; phylum Cyanobacteriota; class Cyanobacteriia; order Cyanobacteriales; family CASBRB01; genus CASBRB01. The sequence continues at coordinate 9,319 of CASBRB010000145.1, forward strand.
CGCCTACTGTTGCTGGAATATTTGCCAACTCATGTACCTTAACATTGGGCAAGCTGGATTTTCATTTCGTTAATTAGAGTAAAACAATATGAGTAAGACGATCGCAGTTTCTAGCAAGGTTCGCCCCAAACTTACCACTCCTCAAATACTTAAGGCTGGCTTGTACCTGACTTGGGGTGCCAGTCTATTGCTTCTTATAGCGACGCTCGTCGGAGTCCAAGGGCAACGGTACGCCATCAAGACAGTAGGCAAGGACTCAGCACCAAGCATTATTGCCGCCCAGCACATCAAGGCTGGATTGGCGGATATGGACGCCAACGCCGCCAATGAACTGTTAGTTAAGCCTGGGCAAAATCCGGAGGCTGTCAAGGCTTATGAGCAGCGACGGGTTGAAGTCACCAAAGCGCTAGTGGCTGCTGCTGAAAATATCACCTACGGGGATAAGGAACGAATACCTATTGAAAATCTACAACTGGCGCTAGGCGACTACGAAGCGAAAATCCAGCAGGCGCGGGATTTTCACGCTCGCGGCGATCTTGGGTTCATAACTGCTTACAGAGCGGCTGCCGAAATTATGGATAACAAGCTGTTGCCAGAAGCTGACAAGCTGAACAATACGAACAAGAAAGCGCTCAATGACACCTACAACGATCGCAAATCTAAATCATTGATATATGTGCTGTTCGTCGTTGTCTCTGGTGTACTTCTTATCGGTTTGCTGGTTGCTATTCAAGTATTCCTCAACCGACGGATGCGGCGCGTACTCAACCCGATGCTAATGGCTGCAACTGCGATCGCTTTAGTATTCCTAGGTTACACTCTCTGGGCATTTAACATGGGAAATGACCACCTGAGGCGTGCTAAAGAGGATGCCTTCGAGTCAATTTATGCGCTGTGGCAGGCTCGCGCTCTCGCCTATAGTGCTAATGCCGATGAGAGTCGTTATCTGCTAGATGCAGCGCTTGCGTCTAAATATGAGCAGGATTTCTTCAC
>CASBRB010000146.1 GCA_949127975.1 Oscillatoriales cyanobacterium PMM_0019
GCATTCCTGAATATTGGATTGTGGATTATTTAGCCTTAGGTGGCTCCCGGTATATCGGCTCTCCTAAAAAACCTACTATCTCAGTTTACCAGCTCTTTGAAGGAGAGTACCGGGTTCGTCACTTCAGGGAGAACGATCGATTGGAGTCACCAACCTTCACAGAGTTGAATTTAACAGCTCTCCAGATTTTTCAAGGAGAAAGGTGAAGAGCGATCGAATCATCTATTAACCTTTTTGCACTGGGGTAACACTGACTTGATTTCCGCAGGGCTTGATGTGTTCGCGGAGGGTAAAGTAGTTGTAGGTGTTGGGGGCAGTGACCTCGATTTTGGCTGAGGTTGGACATACCTTACCTGGATAACCAGTGCTGTTGGCATAGCGTATCATGAACGAAGCCTGTGAGCCTGGGGCTAAAGTTACCCGTTTTGGCGTATAGTTCTTAGACCAGATGACATCTACTCCTTTTAGAGGTCGATTATTGGCGTCAAATAGGTCGAAACCGGGATAGCCATAAAGCGTACAGGTTGACGAACTGATGTTAGTGAAAGCGTATGTTTCCATGACGTGACCGACAGCTACATCGCTACTAACTTGGCGTACCGAAAGCTGGCGAGTAAGGCAACGGGTTTTAGCAGACGTAGAGACTATTTCAGCTTTGGTTTCTTTGGCTTCATTAATACCGAAGCTGCTCTTGGTTAGTCCTATAGCTTTAACCGAGGTAGTCAAAAATAACAAAGCTCCTGCACAAAATACAGAAAACTGCAATGCCTGCTTGCCATTAAAGTTATGCTTCACAAATGCCATGATTTTTCCTTACAAGTGAAAATGAAAGTATTTAGTCCTTTAGCGATCGCACTGCTGCCGACCCCACCTTGCGGGAGGGATTACAACTAGATCGGCAAGGAACAGCAGAATCTCTGATGAATTTATGGTACAAATTAATCAGCCTTTAAGTGGTTCAGGAGATTAAAAATGCCAGCAGCAGTAGGTATGGTGGAAGTCAAAGGTCTACCCCCAGCTCTAGCAGTAGCAGACGCAATGGTAAAAGCTGCCTGTGTCACCTTGGTGGGTTATGAAAAAGTTAGTAGCGCTCGCTATACCATGATTGTGCGGGGGGTTGTATCTGAAGTGCAAATTTCAGTGGCTGCTGGGGTTGATGCCGTCAAGCGAGTCAATACCGAGGAGAAGTTGTTGCTTTCCTACCACGTCATTGCTAGTCCGGATGCCAACCTAGACTGGGTTCTACCCATCAGATACAATCAAGCAACCGAACAGTTTAGAGTTTGAGTTATATAATAGGGGCAACCCACTTGGGGATTGCCCCTACGAGCCGCTATATGTAGAGGCAGTTGTCAAGGGATTAGCATAGTTTCTACCTTGCCATCCGACTTGAGACCTACACGGATGTTAGCTATACGTCCGGGGGGAGAAACAAACTTTTCGCCAATTTTAGGTATCCCAGACTTATCCATGTAGTCTTTCGCCGCCTTTGTCAGGGGGATAATTCGTTCAATTGTCCCATCCCCAGCCACGATCACAGTGTAATCTAGGGATGATTGTTTGAGATCTTGGGGGGGCTGCCATCGCTTTTCCAGAAATTGTCTGGCCTCTGCAACTTGAGGAATGCGATCGAACAAACTGTTATCAGTATTAGCATTAGCAGTTAGGTTTGGAGACTGCTCGATAGTAGGACTATTGCCTATTCCTAATGAAGCAGCGCTACTTGAAGGTAGCCCCTCTTTAGGGGTAGCCTGATTATCAGAGGGAGAACCACCAAGTGCGATCGTCGGAGGAATAACAGGAGCAGGTTCAACGTGGTAATTCGAGTCTCCTATGCTTTGCCCAACCTGAAGATTAGGAGCGCCAGAAGGGGAAGTAACAGGTGGCACTTTACCTAGCTGTGGTATTTTGTTACCATTTAAGAGCCGCAACGGCGGGCGTGAGGGCGATGAATCTTTAGAAGGCTGGGAAGTCCTATTGGAATCTCTAGTTGTTGCTGAAGACGTTTGTCGATTGGTGGAACCGCTAGCTACTTTTGTGTTCCTAGAAGGTGCCCCCTGTCCCGACTGCGTACCGATCTGATAAGGTTGCCCTGTTTGGGTACCGATCTGATAAGGTTGCTGTGGTGGAGACTGTATCAAAGGTAGTTGACCCGGCTGTGTTGATGTGATTGGCTCCTGCCCAGGCTGTGTTGGCAGCAGCGCTGTCGCACCAGGTGGGGGCGACGCTAGGGGCGACGGTATTGTTGAAAGCGCTGGTGAAGTCGGCAGGGGTGAAGCATAAGGAGCGATCGGCGTCGGCTCAGGCATACTAGGCTGTATACTAGGTGTCGCTTCAGCAGTGACGGTAGCAGGAGCAGAGTGATGATTCAGGTTGAAAACAATGATTACTAAACCTACCGCCAGCAGCCCACCCGCAGCCGCACCAGCCCAGATATACTCGGTTCGCACCGTTTGGCGAGGAGCTCTCAGATTCGGCATTGTCACAACATCACTTGCGTAGTCATCCAGAGCAGTCGCCAAGTCAAATAATTGCGATGCACTCAGGAGAATAACTGGTCCCGATTCCTGTGTCTGTAATGGTCCGAGAACCAGTTCATGAGCGACCAAACTCTTTGGTCGCAAATAGGGAGTTGCAGATAGCATCATTGACGGTCTGGGTGCTTCTTCTTCTGGGGGGTATTGCTGTTGCACTGTTTCCGAATCTTGCTCATACCCTGCTTCGGATCTGAAAGAATTTAATTTGGAGGCAGTTATTGCTGTTGAATGATAGTTATTGTCTTCATTCGGCATCATTGGTAGCCTTGAACCATTGTTGCTAGGCTCCCTAACAGCTAATAGCAACTGGTTCGGTGACTGCTCAATAGATTGCTGCACGTAGGTGGTTACAGCTTCGTGGAGTGCTTCTAGTTCGGCACCATTGCCCCAGATGGTTACTTGTTGTTCTTCTGACTCCCGTGGATCGTTAAACCGAAGCTCAAAGCGTAGCTGATTGAGCATTGGTAATCGCACCCAGCGAGACAGAGGCGATTCTTTTGCCTCAATTTCCAGCCAGCAGGTGGGAGGGGTGTATTGTCGCACAATTGAGTTAAATAATTGCATGGGTTTAGCGAGTTTTCCGTTTAAGGTTCATGACAGATTTAAACAAGTATGACTAGGTTTGAGCAAGAAAATTGGGACTAAATAGTTGCCCCTTTCCCAGTGGCTAGACTGTAGACTCCTACTGCGTCCGATTCAGAAGGGCTAACCACATACGTTTATGACCATTAGAGCTGCTGTAGAACAGTAAATCAATCAACAGTTTTAGAGCCAGTCTGGTTAGAGCCTCATTGGATAGGTTTTCCCCATCTTCCATGCGCTCAGTGTAAGTATTGGTGAAGTTGTCAAGATAATCTCCGATTAAGCCAGCTTTGTGCGGTTCGCGGTTTTGCGCCGCTAGCTGTTCTAGCAGCGTAACAGCGCGACGGATTAGCTCCTGGTGCTGTTTCGCTAAGTGGCAGCTAATTAAAACGAGCGCTCGCGCTTCTTCCACGTCCAGCTTTTTCCGCCCTCCTGAACTTTTGCGATTGGGATTTGACTGGCGGAGACGCCATAGCTCTAATCTGTCTGCCACAATTGATTCTAAATTGAGTTCAGCAGCAGCCTGAAGCATTTGTTCGGAACCAATTCCTAACAAGGCTTCTAGTGCCAACAAAACCAAATCCAGTTGAGTCTTGATATTGTCAAGTTGTGCTGGCTCTGGCTCTTGGTAAAGGGGCAAATCCTCCCATTGGGGAGTTGGTTCGGGCATCTTCACGATCGAGGACATAAATTTAGCATAGGGGACTAGACTGTTTATCACTTCTCTGTTACCAGTCTTGAAACCAGATTATATTGGGTAATGGTATATTGATCTGCCACCTACTGAATTTGTGCCATAGTCACGCCATCGCCACCATCAGCAGCCGCAGCTAACTGGAAATGAGCAATTTGAGGGTGCTGCTGCAAAAATTCATGGACTCCTTGCCTGAGCCGCCCTGTTCCCTTGCCGTGAACTATCCACAGCGTCCCACCTGATAATTTGCCCATCGCTCCGTCTAACTCTCGCTCAGCATCTGCCACTCGCTTACCTCGGATATCTATTGTATTTTGAGTAGTCCTAATCGTCGGGGCTTCCCTCACAGTTGAGGTTTGGGTTTTTGCGGTTGGGGTAGGTTTGATCGTGGGTTCTGCTTTTTGACCATCTAGAGATTCAATTTCTTCTAACCCTACCGTCATTTTCATGATCCCAAACCGAACAGTTAATTTCCCATTATCGTCAGGTTCGCTCAATACTTCAGCGGTTTGACCTAGACTAGGAATGCGTACCCGCAAACCCACTTGCGGTCTAAATCCAGCTTTGGGTTGTGGTGGCGATGATGCTGTTAGATGACGCTGGGCAATTTCCTGAAGGGTGGTAGTTGCCTTCTGGGCATCTTGGGCTGTCTTCGGTCCCTGTTGTAGCTGGCGAATCACCTGAGCTATTTCACCTTTGGCTTGAACTAGAGCTTCCTGTACAACCCTTTCCTGTTGCTGTCTCAGTTCCCGTTCCCTTTCCTGCAAAGCCGATGCCTTTTGAGACACCTGCTGATAAAAACGTTCTGCTTCAGCAAGCAATTGTGTCGCCTCCTGCGCTTTGGTTTCTTGAAGGCGGCGCTGTGCTTCCAAACCAGAAATTACTTGGTTAATATCTTCCGAGATACCCCCAACTTTTTCTTGAGCTGATTCCACAATTTCTGACTTTAACCCCAGACGTCTGGCGATTGTCAGCGCATTAGAGCGCCCCGGAATTCCCCACAGCAGTCGGTAGGTAGGGCTCAGGGTACGATCGTCAAATTCTACAGAGGCGTTTTCAAACCGTGAGTCCTGGTATTTTAACGCTTTTAGTTCTCCATAGTGAGTCGTAGCAATGCTGAGTTGGGCATGCTCTGATAAGTATTGTAGCAGTGCGATCGCTAGGGCACTCCCTTCAGCGGGATCGGTTCCCGCTCCCACTTCATCGAACAATACTAGAGATTTGGGATTTGGGATTGAGTCTGACTCTTCAGTGCTAATAGCATCCAAAATCCGGCTGATGCGGCGAATATGACCAGAAAAAGTAGAGAGACTTTGCTCTAATGACTGCTCATCGCCAATATCAGCAAGTACCAGCTCGAACCAGGGAATTTCCACCGGTTCGCGGGCTGGTACAAATAAACCCACCTTTGCCATTAGTGTTGCTAACCCCAGGGTTTTTAGGGTTACGGTTTTCCCACCAGTGTTGGGACCAGTAATTGTTACTACTCGAATTTGCGGGTTAATGAGCAAATCGATGGGGACAACGGGCGTTCCTTGTTCGTGCTGCTGTTGCCACACCAGCAGGGGATGGCGCAGTTGGCGCAGAACGATTTGTTCACCAGCTTCGCGGTTAATAAATCTAGGGGGATTGGCTTCTAACCACAGGCTATAACGTGCTTTTGCTGTTGCTAAGTCCAAGGTTATGGCTACAGCCAATAACTGCTCTAAGTCAGGAATGACTGCGGCAACCTGTTCGCTCAAGGCGCGACGGATAGCTTCTTCTTCTGTTTGTTCTTGGCGTCGGTGTTGCCTGAGTTGATTCCCTAGCCCGATGACGGCATTCGGCTCTACATACAGGGTTTCCCCACTTTTAGAAGTGTCGTGGATAATGCCAGGTATGGCATCTTTGTGGGATGCTTTAAGGGGGATGACGAAGCGATCGCTTCGTTGGGTAATCGACTGTTGCTGCACCGCATTGCCTTGACGCTGCACTATCCCTTGCAGGATTTGATAAATCCTGTCTCGTACTCCCTTGACTTGGGTACGAATCTCGGCTAGTTTGGGACTAGCTCGATCGGTAACCTCCCCCCGTTCATCAATACAGCGATTAATTTCCTGCTCTATTTCGGGGTAAGTTCGCACTTCGGCAACCAGTTCTTTCAGCACTGGTAAGTCTTCCTGGTCATCTATCGCACGACGTAGACGCCTAACACCTGCTAGGGTAGTAGCGATCGCCAATAATTCTTCACCAGATAATACTGCTTGCAGTCTTGCCCGTTCCAGAGACTCTCCAATATCCTCAATTCCTTCAAAGGATAATACAGAAGTAGTCGCCTCTAACTGGTAGACTTCCTGAGTTTGTGCCAAAAGTGTGAGACTTTCAGCCTGGGTAGTCGGTATAGGGAGGTTACGCGCCGCCACTGCACCCAGCTTAGTAGCAGTAAAAGTGCTTAAGTGCTGGCACAGGCGCGACCATTCGAGTAATTCTAGGGTTTCGGATTGAATCAACTCTCAAACGTTAATGGTGCTTCTCTGCTTATTATCAGGCATTTTTCCCAGCTCTTGCCAGTGGGATTAACCGATCTGGACTGCAATGCACAGGGAGATGGAGAAATTGCGCTCCCCACCCCGTAGCGGTAGCTGGCTTGAATCTCAATCCACGAAGTTTGGAGCTTGGCTTTAGTGAGTTGGGTTTGCAGTAGTTGGGGAGTTGGGTGAGGTTGACAGTTGGGATGCGCTATGCTATATTTAATTAGTGCAGTACTGTAGCACTGCCTCTATATATAGCGGGTTCGTAGGGGCAAAGAGGGTAAGGGTAAGGGTAAGGGTAAGGGTAAGTTAAGAATTCACCCTTTCCCTCTCCCTCTCCCTCTTTGCCCCGTGTATATGCCACCGGGGAGATTTAATAATTTTTGGAAAGATTGAGTTTAATAAATTAATTTAATTGATAGCGAGCGCTATCAATTATTGATGATTAACTACCAAAAAACAGAGGATTTGATTGATGTTAATTGATAAAATTATTGAAGAACTGCGAGATATGCCCGAAGATAAATTAGCAGAAATCTACGACCTAATTCACTACTTTCGTTTCGGCTTAGAAAGAGAGCTATCTGCTGAAGAAACGCCCACTGAGATTGTGATTGAAGGCATTCATCAAGGCATAAGAGAGGCATTGAGAGGACAAACTATACCCCTATCAGAAATGTGGGTTGGAATTGATGCAGAGTGAATCACCATCACCCATCTTCATCGCTCTTACTCCCCGTTTTCAAAGGGATCTGCGAGAACTTGCTAAACGCTATCGTTCAATTCGTAGCGATATCCAACCATTAATCCTTGCACTTCAAGCAGGTGAAATTCCTGGGGATAGAATTGCTGGAGTTAAATATCAGGTTTTTAAAGTTCGGCTCAAAAATAGCAACATTCAAAAAGGAAAAAGTGGAGGCTATCGAGTAATTTATTATTTGAAAACTGAGCGAGAAATCATCCTCGTTACAATTTATTCAAAATCCGACATTTCAGATGTTAGTAATGAAATTCTTTTAGAAGCGATTGCACAATATGAGCAAGAACTTCAAATAGAAGATAACCAAAAATAAGATTACTAAATAAGTTAAGTCAACTTAAAACATCATAGTTTTCAGGACGTCAAGAGAATAGCATCTGCCGTATTTGTCAATTAAGCGTCTGAGCTATGATAGAGAAAAAGAGTAGCGGTATGTCAAGTCAGATCGATTAGTTAAAAATATCTCAAACCAACCATAAATTGAAAAGTTGTATACTATAAATAGTCTCGCAAGAGGTGAGTGCTATGAAACTAAATTATTTTGCGCTCAGTACGCTGATAGTCTCAATAGGACTAAGCCTTCCAGCTATAGCTCAAAGAACACCAATACCTCAAGTTCCTCTTCCAGGAAGCACGATAATTCAGCAGATAGAAAGACCACCTTACCCTCAAGACTTTTTCCGGCAGGGACAGGAACAGTTTGAGAGACAAATTAAGCTACTAATGCAAGGGAAATACTCCAAGGGAGCAGTTCCTCTGAAGATATGTTACGAAATAATTACTTCTCAACCGTTTGAGAAGCCTGAAATTAGGAATCTAGACCCTTGCCGAAGCGTGAAGGCAATTCACAGTATTAAAACTGTTGACAATAATGTTGAGGTTGAGCTGTTTAGCGGCGAAGGGTTTCCCGTGATTAATGACATATTATTACTGCGGATAGGTGACAAGGAATTTACTTCGAGTAATTTTTTAAATGGTGATACCCATAGGCTAGTCTATACCTTGAGCAGGGCAGAATTTGCTGGTGTAGTGACAGGCGATCGCGTGCAACTATGCCAGCAGAGTAAATCGAACTGTAGTTGGGACTTTGGCAAACTAGACAAGCAAGTTTTAGATATAACTCCTGACTTCTGACGCACGACACCAAGCCTGAGCGAAAATAGAATGGCGGGGATTGGCTCAAAGCCTGAGCAATTTGATAACCTAGCTTAAATAGTCTATAGTCTTAGGAACACTACTAAGGATGGATATTCAAATTGGGCGGGGTAAAACAGCTCGCCGAGCTTACGGAATAGATGAAATAGCTCTAGTCCCTGGAACTAGAACACTAGATCCCAGTTTAGCAGATACTCGATGGCGTATTGGCGGCATCGAAAGGGAAATTCCGATTATTGCTAGTGCTATGGACGGGGTGGTAGACGTCCGGATGGCAGTGCTTCTATCGCAACTCGGAGCAATAGGTGTCCTCAATTTGGAGGGCATCCAAACCCGCTACGCTGAACCAGTATCGGTGATAGAGCGCATCACCTCGGTAGGAACGTCGGAATTTGTCGGGTTGATGCAGCAAGTTTATGCTGAACCAATTAAGCCGGAACTAATCGAGCAGCGGATTCAGGAAATCAAAAGCCAGGGTGGAATTGCAGCCGTCAGCGCTACCCCTGTAGGGGCAACTAAGTACGGCGACATTGTGGCAAAGGCTGGAGCCGATTTGTTTTTTGTGCAAGCCACAGTAGTTTCTACTGCTCACTTATCACCTGAGTCTGTAACACCACTAAATCTAGCTCAGTTTTGCCAAGATTTGCCGATTCCTGTGGTGTTAGGCAATTGCGTTACTTACGAAGTTGCCCTAAACTTAATGAAAGCAGGTGCGGCAGCAGTGCTGGTAGGCATTGGACCAGGAGCAGCTTGTACCTCTCGTGGTGTTTTAGGTGTAGGTGTGCCACAAGCAACGGCGGTTGCTGACTGTGCCGCCGCCCGTGACGACTACTATCAACAAACTGGCAACTATGTCCCAGTGATTGCTGATGGAGGTTTAATTACAGGTGGCGACATTTGTAAGTGTATTGCCTGCGGTGCTGACGGGGTAATGATTGGTTCTCCGTTTGCTAGAGCCCAGGAAGCACCAGGAGGTGGTTATCACTGGGGCATGGCAACCCCTAGCCCAGTTCTGCCGCGCGGCACTCGCATTCGCGTCGGCACCACAGGTACGTGTAAGCAAATTCTCCTCGGTCCTGCGCTACTTGACGATGGCACCCATAATCTGGTAGGAGCCCTGAAAACTAGCATGGGGACTTTGGGAGCCAAAAACATCAAGGAAATGCAGCAAGTTGAAGTGGTGATTGCTCCTTCTTTGCTGACTGAAGGAAAAGTATACCAAAAAGCACAGCATTTAGGCATGGGTAAGTAGAATTACTACCTAAATAGCGAGTCGGAAAAATTTCCGGAGTACCAGCCAAAGCACGAGAAAACTATTAGCTGTCGTTTAGAATAGAAATAGCGGAGACGCATGTTTCCGTTCACTCCTCACACCACACTCCGCCCGGACTAAGTTTCGGGCGGTTCCTTATTCAAGCCAATGCCGCATCCTTGTCTCCTGTTATACCCTGAGGGTTAGCGGGGGGGAATTGTACTCGGCATATAACCCGTAGTGAGACACGTTACAATTCTTAACTTTTAAGTCGTAGTAGCGCTATCAACGAGCATCAGAAATAATGAGTAGTCACAGTTTTATCGTGTTCATGTTATAATTAGCATTATCAAGAAAGCAGGGTACGATCGTTTCTGCACAGTAAGGCTTCGAGGATACTCAGCCTGTGAAGTGTGGACTTTAGAGACGGAGGGGCATACAGCATTCTTAGCCGCTAGGTTCTTCAATCTATACCTAAATATAGAGACTAGCCAGTCGGAAACCAATCTTTTAGCTGTCAGCACCCCGCACTCTTCGTGACAGGGCTTCGTGCCTCTAACTTTAGGTAGTTTACCAGGGGTTCCACACTTCCGGAGGTTTTTAGGTGATAGAATTGCCTAAAGACTTAGAAACTGAGATACACTATAGGTAAGGAATTCCAAGAATGTCAACAGCTACACAAGTTACAGACGCCTCTTTTAAGCAAGACGTACTTGATAGTGAGGTTCCCGTTTTAGTTGATTTTTGGGCCCCTTGGTGTGGTCCGTGTAGGATGGTAGCACCGGTTGTCGATGAAATCGCCGAACAGTACATCGGGAAAGTTAAGGTAGTTAAACTCAACACTGATGAAAACCCTAATGTTGCCACCCAATATGGCATCCGCAGCATTCCTACATTGATGATTTTCAAGAACGGACAACGGGTTGATATGGTGGTGGGTGCAGTTCCTAAGGCAACATTGTCGAATACTTTGGAAAAGTACCTCTAATCTGGCTTAAGCTGTCACGCTTTCAACGAGAGCATATTTGTTAAGGCTCTTTAC
>CASBRB010000147.1 GCA_949127975.1 Oscillatoriales cyanobacterium PMM_0019
AACCTACAATCTAATCCGTTGGGTTTCGTTCCTCAACCCAACCTACAATCTAATCCGTTGGGTTTCGTTCCTCAACCCAACCTACAATCTAAAATCGCCTGACTATTTTTCGACGCGGAATTTGGCAACTGATGTTTGCAAGTTGGTGGCAACAGTAACTAAATCTTGCAAAGATTGGGATACATTTTCAGCTTCTGTAGAAGTGTGTTCGGTAATAGTTGCCACTTGTGATATCATTTCGTTTACTTGCTGAGAACCAGCGGCGCAGCTCATTGTGTTTTGTGAGATAGATTGCAAGTATCGATCGATCTTTTTACTAATGTCTGCCAGTTTTTGCAAGGTTTGCTTGGTTTTAGTCACTAATTCCGTTCCCGAAACTACTTCTGCTGTGCCTGCTGCCATTGACTGATGGGCTGCTGCTGTTTCCTGTTGAATAGTTTCTACGATTTTCTCGATATTTTTGGTGGCGTCTGTAACTCGTTGAGCTAGGCGGCGTACTTCTTCGGCTACAATTCTAAAGCCTTGTCCATGTTCGCCAGCACGGGCAGCCTCTATTGAGGCGTTATAAGCTAGCACGTTGGTACGCTCAGAAATGCTGGAAATTATTGTCAAGATTTGGGAGATTTGATGGCAAGCTTCGGTTAGTCTGTCTACTGTATGGGCAGTTTCTACAACTGCTGTCTGGATGTTGTCAATACTTTTGACTGTCAACTCCATGACTGTTTCCCCTTCCTGTGCAGCATTGGCTCCTTGTTGGGCGATCGCTGCTGCCTCTTGAGCAGAATCATCCACTTGGCGAATCAACTCTACTATTTTAGTTACAGTCGTTAAAGCCCGATTAATTTCTCTTGCTTGCACCGTTGCTTCCTGAGAAAGTTGCTGCATAGACGCGGTACTTTCTTGAGCCAAATCGCTCACTTGGTTAGCCCCAGTTTGCACCTGCAAAACTAAATTTCGCAGACTTATTACCGTGGTGTTGAAGGCATCAGCGATCGAACCAATCGCCCCCTCAGTGACAGGGGCATTTACCGTCAAATCACCCTGTTTTGCTCCTTCAATTTCTAACAATAGATTAAGAACACCTTGTTGTAAGTATTCCTTTTCCCGTCTTTGCTGCTCTGCATCTTGCCTACGCAGTTCCTCTTGTGACTGCACTGCTTTCATATTTACCTCAATGCTAATTGCCATATCATTGAGTTCTCGTGATAAAATACCAATTTCATCTGCTTGCTGATATACCAGGCGCATCCCTGTTTCACCTTTGCTCACCTGCTGAGCAAATTCTGCTAGGTTCCGCAAGGAACTTGTCAACGCTTTGGCGATCGGGTTGGCGACAATTATCACTAATAACAGCATGGCAGAGGCGATCGTCCAACCTAAAACCTGCTGTTTTACTAATAAATCCACTACCTCAGTTTCCGCTCTTCCTACTGCAATCATCCCAATCGGCTTAGCTTCAGCAGCATTCACCTGTTGCTGATAGTTATACACCGGTTTATACAGTGTCAGATAATCCACTCCCTGAATATTTTCCTTCAGTAGCAATTCTTTGCCCTGATTCAATACCACATCTGTCACTTCTTTTGATGTCAACTTACCAATAGCACGAGTACGATCGTCTGTATAAGGTGCAGTGGTATTCACTTCCCAGTTATAGGCATATATTGATACGATGGGTACGTCATACAGTTTTCGGAAGTAGTCAGTGAGGGCGTAGTTGCGATTCAACAACACGCCGACAATCGTTGTACCAACAATGCGGTTGTTTACCTGTACGGGGTATACTGCCATACTCACCAAACCCGCTTGGTAATCATCCAACTGCGAGCGATATTCTCCTATTGGTGTGCCTTTGGCATAGCCTCGCAGCCCGATTGCGGCTTGCTCTCCCAATCCTAAACTATTAAGCATTGCCCACGAAACTATTTCTACCCCTTTCTGGGGTTGCCCAGTTTGCAGTGCAGTTTTCACAATGTCCAAATCTCCCAGTTTGATACCTGGAGGTGTTTCAAATGCTCGAAATTCTGCTGCATTCACCAGGCGACTGGGATCGGGTAACATTGGGTAGCCATCTTTATTAGTGGCGGCTTCTGTATGCAATTTGGCACTTTGGGCAACAGATTGCCCTGAGGCATCAGTGAGAATCCGAAAACTTTTGGTGAGTTGGGGACGGGTTGTGTCGCTGGCAGAAGTGGCTTCCCGCACTAATGTTAGCTGGTAGTACTTTTGGGCGAGGACTGCTTTTTCGTCTTCTGGGTTCAAGGTATTGGCTTGAGCTTCAACCAAATGCGCTAAATTTTCGGCTTCCGCTTGGCTATCGTCTCGTGCTTGCAAGATATAGTCTGATTCCCAGGCGGCAGCATTGGAATGCAGTTTTTGTTTAAAGTCTCGCTGAAAGCTGTTTTGGGTAAGCAAGACAAAAACCTGAGTGGCAATCAAAACGGGAAAAACTGCTCCACCGATGAAAACAAGCGTCAATTTTGTAGAAAAGCTAAAATTTTCCCAGCGTTGTCTCAACTTTATGGGTAGCCCAGTTAGGTATTTCCAGCGCGTTGTCTTAGGCTGGCTGGGAACTGAATCCGAGTTGTCGGCGGAAACTACTGATGATGGCGACTGTGGTACATAACCACCCAAAGCATCGAGCGCTTTTTTAGCACTCAATCCGTAAGCTCCTTCACCATCAAGAGTAATAAGTTCCTGGTAAAGGATTTTAGCTTCTTCAATTGACCCGGATTGCTCTAGGCTATTAGCTGCCAGCAGTTTGTCAAGTAACTCATCTTGATCCGGCGATGCTGTTAAATCGAGGTTTTTCATAGTGCCTTATCATATTTTCTATTGGAGAAAAGCAGATTTTGGATTAAAGATTTTTGACTTTGGTCTAGCCGCCTCTAAATTAAGCTAGTTCACTAATCCAAAATCCTTGCATCACTGGATATATTGATAAACGGTATCCAGCAATTCCTTAGGGGCGTAAGGTTTAACAAGGTACCCTTTGGCTCCCTGCCTTAGTGCCCAAAATCGGTCGAACTCTTCACTTTTGGAACTGCAAAAGACAATTGGGATTTGACGCAGTTGGGGTTCATCTTGTATCATCCGACACAAATCTAACCCACTTTTTCCGGGCATAATAATGTCCAAAATAATCAAGTTGGGGTGACTATGGGTTTTTAGCCACTCCCAAGCGTCCTCTACATTACTTGCCAGTGCCACTTGAAATCCTGCCTTAGTCAATAGGGCATTCATAATTTTTTGTTCTGCGTGACCGTCTTCAACTACGAATATGTTTTTCATCCTTATCTCCACTTGTTAAAAGACTAAATTCTTTTATAGGGTAATTCCCCTTTTTTGTTACTCCAAGCGGAACTTAGCCACAGAAGTTTTCAATGTCTGAACTTCTGTTACCAAATCTTGCAGCAACTGCACGACTGCTTTGGCTTCTGTGGAAGTATTAAGAGCAATATTTTCCACCATTTCCATTGTCTGATTCACTTGACGAGATGCTGTAGTTTGCTCGATTGTGTTGCCTGCTACATCCTGTAAATACTGGTCGATCTGTTGGCTCAAGTTATTTAAACCTTGTAAAGTTTGTTTAGTCTGACCTACGAGTTGTGTTCCAGTTACCACTTCAGCCGTACCAACTTCCATGCCTTTGATAACTGCCGCAGTGTCTTGCTGAATGCTGTTAATTAATTCCTCAATGTCCTCAGCCGATTCACTCACTTGCTGGGCTAAACCTCGCACTTCTGATGCCACTTGAAGGAAACCCTGTCCCTGTTCTCCAGCGCGAGCGGCTTCAATCGAGGCATTAAAAGCCAGGATATCGGCTTTTTCAGAAATTTTAGAAAAAATGGTGAGAATTTGGGAAATTTCTTGGGAAGACTCGGCTAGACGCTTGGCTTGTTTGGCAGTGTTAGCAACCGAAGTCCGGATTTTATCCATACTAGCTACAGTTTGATCCATAGCCATATCCCCTACCTGAGCTGCCTGAGCGGCACGACGAGAAATTGTTGCTGCTTCTTTGGTTAATTGCATTACCCGCTGAATCGAGTTAGCAATATCAACTACTGATGCTAAGGCGTGGGTGAGTTCTGAGGATTGGGTAAGTGCCGCAGTAGATAGCTCACTCACCGAAGTTTCACTGGTTTGAGCTACTTGGCTTATCTGGGTGGTGACGTTTTTCACCTGAATGACGAGTCGTTTGAGACTATCAATTGTGGTGTTAAAGGCATCGGCGATCGATCCTACTTCCCCTTGAGTAACTGGGGCATGGACTGTTAAATCCCCCTGCTGGGCACCTTCTATTTGGAGCAGCAAGTCAATTACTCCTCGCTGTAATTCCTCCTTTTCATGTCGTTGTTGTTCTGCTTCCTGCCGTCGCTGTTGCTCAGAAAATCGCACTTGCTGCATATTTTCTTCTACGCTAGTTGCCATATCATTAAGTTGTCGTGCCAAAATGCCAACTTCATCGGCTTGCTCAGTAGCCTCTAGTCGTGTTCCCATCTCTCCGCTACCAAGTTGCTGGGCAAATCGGGCTAATTGGCGCAGAGAAAATGAAAAGGCATTAGCTACGGGAATGGCAAAAATTACCACTAATAACAGCATAGCAGAGGCGATCGTCAATCCTAAAAACTGTTGTTTGACTAACAAATTCTCTAACTCTGTTTCCGCTCTCCCCACTGCAATCATCCCAATGGGCTTGGCTACAGAACCATTCACCTGTTGCTGATAGTTATATAGCGGTTTATACAGCGTTAGATAATTTACTCCCTGAATATTTTCCTTCAGTAGTAATTCTTTGCCCTGATTCAGTACCACATCTGTCACTTCTTTTGATGCCAAAGTACCAATAGCACGAGTATGATTATCTGTATAAGGTGCCGTGGTATTCACTTCCCAGTTATAAGCATATATCGACACTATCGGCACGTTATACAGTTTTCGGAAGTAGTCAGTGAGAGCGTAGTTGCGATTCAACAACACGCCGACAATCGTGGTACCAACAATGCGGTTGTTTACTTGCACTGGGTATACTGCCATAGCCACTAACCCCGCTTGGTAATTATCCAACTGGGACAAATATTTTCCCTCTTTCGCCCCTTTGGCTACCCCTCGCAGCCCGATCGCGGCTTGCTCTCCTAATCCTAAACCATCTAGAATTGTCCACGGGATTACTTCTACCCCTGTCTGGGGTTGCCCAGTTTGCAGCGCAGCTTTGACAATGTCTAAATCCCCTAGATTGATGCCAGGAGTTGTTTCAAACGCTCGAAATTCTGTGTTATCCACCTGGCGTTTAGTATCGGGTAACATTGAGTAGCCATCTTTATCAGTGGCACCTTCGGTGTGCAATTTAGCACTTTGGGCGACTGTTGTACCTGTGAGATTAGTGAGAATTCGGAAGCTTTTGGTGAGTTGGGGACGGGTTGTGTCGCTAGCGGCAGTGGCGTCTCGTACTAATGTTAGTTGGTAGTACTTTTGGGCGAAGGCTGCTTTTTGGTCTTCTGGGTTCAAAGTATTGGCTTGATTTTCGACCAAATGCCCTAAATTTTCTGCTTCCGCTCGGCTATCATCTCGTGCTTGCAGAATGTAGTCTGATTCCCAGGCGGCAACATTGGAGTGCAGTTTTTCTTTGAAGTCTTCCTGAAAGCTGTTTTGGGTGAGCAAAACTAATATTTGAGTAGCAACTACCACTGGAATAACAGCAGCAGAAACTAGCACAACTATCAATTTGTTACTAAAACTCAGGTTTCTCCAGCGATCGCGCCATCGATTGGGAAGAGGACTTTTGCGGAGGAAATGCAGTTGAATTGTTGACTTAGTGTCCCTAGTTACCTGCTCTGGAACTTCGGAAATTTTCTCTATCAGGGATGTATTAGCTGGGAGAAACTCCAATGCTCTTTGAGCGCTTAACCCGTAGGCTCCCTCTTTATCAAGGGCAATAATTTCTTCATAAAGACTTCTAGCTTTTGATAACTCCCCAGCTTGTTCCAAGCTGTTGGCTTCTAAGAGTTTATCTAACAAGTCTCCTAATATTTCTGACTCAGGCTCTATTTCGGGCTGAGTACTGTCGCGATCAATTACTGGGTTTTTAAGTTGAGGTTGTTGCATATGAGGTTAATTTTACCTAAATAACAGCACGTATAGATTCAGTCTGGATTGTTTGAAACATTGCCGCCGGGTTGACGATCGGAATCCATTGCTGATCGTGGTAGGATAAACCTAAAAATAAGGGTTGTATCCTGGGCTTCAACCGTTTAGTCAGGGGTTTTTGCTCAACTGAGGTAAACATTCCTTCCAATTGAGCCACTACACACGCCAGCGATCGCTTATAATTTTCCTTACTGGAATCCCCTGGATGGCACACTAAAGTTTTTAAGTTTTGACTAGGCTGTATGGACACAGAGCTTAATCCCAGAAATTGACTGAGATCCAGAACCCAGGTTAGTGTTCCCCGACGATTGACTACGCCTAGTAAATATGACTGCACGCCCGGAATGGGGCAGATTTCCTTCTGTGTTACTGGGTATACTCCTTCTACATCAGGCAATGGTATTGCCACCCGCACTCGTTCAAACACGCGCACCCTGAAATAATCTTGAGTCATTATTGAGCCAAATAAATTACATGGGATAGATCGTTTTTTAATATTCCTATTGAGAGTCTGGTGGCACATTATTCACCAGCTTTTGCAGATTCTCCAGCAAGCGTTGTGGGTGAAAAGGTTTTGTGAGATAATAGTTTATCCCAAGCATTCGTGCTTTCATCCGATCCATAATCCCATCCCGTCCTGTCAACATCATGATCGGAATATCACGTAACTGTTTTGACTGCCGCAACATACTGGAAAGCTCGTAGCCATTAATATCTGGCATATTGACATCCATGAGAATTGCCGCTGGTTTCTGGCGTACTAACGATGTTAATGCCTGAGTTGGATCGGTAATACTCAAAACATCATAGCCTGACATTTCTAAAATCCCTTGCACCTGTCGCTGAACAGTTGAACTGTCATCGATGCAAGCAATTACCAGACGGGGCTTATTTTCAACATCTTTGGTTTCTACAGGTGGTGGCGTCGCAATATTATCTTGTAACTGTAATTCCTTAAACGAAACAGTTGTGACTAACTTCTTAGCCAAAAAAGGCTGTAGCCAGGCTGTCAACATTTGCACTTGGACTTTCAGTACCAGTGCCATTCGATAGAGAGAATACTTTTGCTGTAGTGTCCGAATGATGAAAGGCAACCTCTGGGGATCAAAAAGAGAGCCTGGTTCGGCTTTGGATACTTTTTGACGCTGCTGCCACAACTCTTTAAAAGCGCCCACGTTTTGATTGTCTAAGTATAGTCTGGAAAAGGGTGAATAAATATTGCTTCGCCACTTTTTCCATTGAACAACCACGGGCAGCAGTGGTGCGGGAAGTGGATGTAAAGAGGTGGACACTAGAATCGGGTCAATTTTGCTAAACGGAATCAACTCAGCGTTAGTCTGCGGCATAGCTAGAGCATATACCAAGGCTTCCATACTGAGTCGTGTTAGCAGTTGACGCAAACCCGCTGCTGGCATACCTTTGGAGTACCACCACTGGCAAATATTGCCATACTCCAGGTGTCCATCGACAAACTCTAACTCTGCTAAATCGGGATTGCTTCTCCGCAGGATACAGTAGAGACGTTCTGCCTTTCCATTATCGCTGGTAGCGTAGTGTAGTTGACCACCCCCAATATGTAAATGCCAACTGACAAAATTGTCATTCGGATCGTGCAAAACGACGCACCCTGAAATCCCTTTAGCAGCTATCTGCTCGATAACTTTTTGAGGGGAAGTATAAACCATTGTCATTACTTTACCCATTGTAAAGTATGGAAAGGCTGTTCATGCTGTTTCCTACTCCAAAAAGTAGTGGTTGAAAGCTACATAGACACAATAAACTTATTCTAGCCAGCCAAAGTTAACTTTACTTTAAGATTACTTTAAGAACTCTATATGAAAAATTATTTAAGCATATATTAGGGGCAACCACAGGGGGATTGCCCCTACGAACCGCTATATCCTCGTTCCCAGACAGAGCCTAGGAACGAGAATAGTAGTTGTAGGTTGGGTTGAGGAACGAAACCCAACATCAGAAGTTGTAGGTTGGGTTGAGGAACGAAACCCAACATCAGAAGTTGTAGGTTGGGTTGAGGAACGAAACCCAACATCAGAAGTACTGTAGCACCTTGACATTGCTGTATGTTCTATTCAGCATCAATAGCTCGGCGCTTTTTCCCATCGAGTAAGCAACTGACAGTCATGTCCCCCATGACGTTAATAGTGGTGCGGCAGCGATCGAGGAACCAGTCCACTGTTATCAGCAAGGCGATATACTGAGTAGGCAAGCCAACCGCAGTAAATACCAGCGTCATCGTCACCAAGCCTGCTTCTGGGATACCTGCTGCACCCACTGATGCAAATATAGATGTGATGACAACGACTAACTGTTGTGGTAGAGTCAGATTTAACCCCAGTACTTGAGTGATAAACAGAGCGGACATTGCCTCATAAAGAGCAGTGCCGTCGTGGTTGAAGTTGCCGCCGACTAGCACTCCCAAAGAGGCGGAAGATTCCCGCAAGCCGACTTTTTCTGACAGAACTCGAAAAGTAACGGGCATCGTCGCTGTAGAAGAGGCCGTCGAGAACGCCGTCAAAAGCGCATCGGAAGTTCCAAGCAGGAAGCTTCGGGGACTTACCCAAGAACCTAGATACAATCGCACTAGGTAGTAACAGCTTTGAAAGAACAGGGCGAGCAACACCGCCAGGATGAAAGCTCCTAGAGCTTTAAACGGGGCTACCCCATGAAGGGCGATTGTTTTGGCAACGATTCCAAAGACTGCCACCGGCACTAGGGCTATAACCCAGTGCAGAATGCCTTTTACCGCCTCGAACAACATCGCGATCGCTTGCTCGATTACCAGGTATTCTGTCTTATGCGAGGCAATCTGCTCTGTTTTCAAGGCACGCAGCATCACCCCGAAAGCTAGGGCGACGAAGATTAGTTGCAGGACATTGTTATCAACAAGAGGTTTGATGAGGGCATCAGGTACAATGTCCTGGAGTAGTCCCCAAGGGTCGAGTGTTGTGCTAACTTTCTCGGTGGCTGAAGGTGCTGGTAAGCTACTTCCGGAACCGGGTTGTAGGAAGTTTGCAACTAAAAGGCCGATTAAAATAGCTACTAGGGTATTGGTAAACAAAAAAACCACTAGACGACGCCCCTGACTGCCGGGAATACTGGCGGTGAGGAAAGAGTGAAGCACCGCCAGCAGAATCAGCGGTGTAGCAAGGGCACGCAGAGCCTTAAGTACCAGGTTGCAGGGGATTACCAGATGGTTAATCCAAACAGCCGTATCGGGATTGGGGATAATGACTCTTAAAAAAGTGCCAAAGAGTACAGCTACAATTAGGGCGATCGCAATTTGCAAGTAGAGCGGGATATGCTGCCACGAGAGGCGATTTTTGATTGCCAAGTTATTCATGCTTCTTCTCCAAAGATATAGATAGCCTGATTGCACCATGCTTGAACCTAAGCCGAAGCACTTCAATGCGCCTGTTTATTTCTCAGCCCGGAACCAAAAAATGATGCACTGTGCCTCTACATAGATGGGTTCGTAGGGGCAATCCCCCTGTGGTTGCCCCTATATATGCCCGTGGGGAGCAACGCAAAAAAGTGATATGCGAGCGCCAAAAGCCCAATAGCTTTCTCAGTAAGGGCTAAAGCCCTCACTACGAACTAATTTCCAAGAAAAAGTTAAAGGGCTAAAGCCCTCACTACGAACGAAAAAGTTTGTAGTGAGGGCTTTAGCCCTCAGTAAGGCTCACGACTTCTCACTTTTTCGCGTTGCTCCCTGCCCGTGTTCGTAAGTCCTGTCTATTTTAAACTCGCACCTTCGATGGATTTTAAAAAGACAAAATCATAACCAGTAGCAGATTGGCTAACCTTTTGAACCTGGACGATCGACGCTATGTTGTTGCGATCGCCTGAGCGATCAAACTGGATGGTTCCTGTCGCGCCCTGAAGGGAGAAACCTGGTGTTGATAACGCTTTTTGTATTCGATCGCGACTGGTATTTCCCAACTGCAACGCCTTAATAATTGCCTGGGCACCATCATACGCAGTGGCGGTGCGCCAACTTACCGGACCATGCCAAAGTTGTTGAGACTCAATCAGAAAATGAGTGTTTGGAAACGCCCTGGGATGCCAAGGCGCTACGATTACCATACCGCTGACGTCCGCCTGCCCCTTTTCGAGGGTTTGAATGGTGTACAGGGAGAGAGAACCAAACAGAGCCAATCGCCCATGATTAGCTTGTGCCGCTTTGACAGCTTGGTCAATTCCGTCTACATAGGGAGCTAACACCAAACTATCCGCACCGTCTTTAATAGCTTGATCGACGATCTTAGGGTTGAAATTGGAGGGGGACAGATCGCAATCTGTGGGAGTAACTTTACCACCAGCATCTTCGATCGCTTTGGTTAAATCTTGCTTGAGCGACGCATTATCTATGGATCTAGAATCGATACAAATGGCAATGTTTGTTTTATGAACCGTCTGGATCGCGTAACCAGCAAGAGTCTCCGCCAGAAATTTATTTCTAGAACCAGTGCGAAATATATAGCTGCCGAGATTAGAGAGGTTATCAGCAGAGCTAGTAGGGGAGATCGCCACTAAACTTCCCTGTTGATACAAGGGTGCTGTGGCGATGGAAGCATTGGTAGCATTGTGTCCGATTACAGCCAAAATGCCAGGGTCTTTGACAAACTCAGTCGCCACCTGTTGAGCTATTGTTGGGTTATTATCATCATTGGCAATCTCAACCTTTAATAACACCCCATTAATACCACTGTTACGATTCACCTCATTCTGTAATTGAGCTACCCCGCGTAGCAACTCCTGTGCGATATTGGGATTGCTGCCAATTGGTACGCTCACGCCAATTTTGAATGCATTTTTGTTGCCAATACGGGCATTATTCAGGTAGATTAGCGTTTCTGGGTCGTTGGGATATTTTTTGAGTGATTCTTGGAAATTATCGATAGCTTCCTTATACTTTTTGTTCGCAAACTCTTTTACTCCTGATTTTTTATCTTCCAGCCCTGCTTCCTGATTTGGCTTTGGCTTGAATAAAATTATCTCCCCTGAACTAATCCGGTCTGCTAGCTCCTGTTGATGCTGCCGCTGCGAAATTAGATATATAATTACTATTAGCAAGGCTGTGATTACAGCCAAACTTACGAAGCCTGTTCTGCTACTGGCGAAGCTGAAAATAAAACGCCATCTTGGATTTTCTTTTTTTGTAGGCCATGTCAGCGGTGCGGACGCTGGATTTTGACAAATCACAGGTAACCAGGATGCACAGGGATAGTTATTTTCCATAGCATTCAGCACATCACGGGCTTTCTGCACCGCTAAATAAAAGGAGTCGCCTTGAGAAAAACCTTCTAGGAAATATTGCAAAAACTTGTGAGCAATCTTATCTGGTACAATCTCCCGCATCACAATTACCTGGGGAATACATAACTTCTCCAAGTCTCGAGCCAATCCCAGTCCATCACAGCAGTTGAAAATCGCCAGTTTCAAGCCATTTTCTACTGCTCTTCTCAAGGTGTTCTGTAAATTTTCAACTGTTATTGTATCGCTATCGTTAATCTGAATGTGCCCACTTCCACCATGACCTGCAAAGAACAAAATATCCCACTTGTTCGCTGTCAAACGCTCCGCTATTTCTTGGCGTGTCGGTTTTGAGAGCCAGATAACTTCCACCCCTGGTAACTGCTGAATTATAGCCAAGTCTGCCCGAACATCAATCTCGTCACTATTACCCAAAATGGCTAAAATTCTGAGTTTGTCTGTGGAAGCTCTTGATTGTTCTTGGCGATCGAACTTGGGAGTACTCAAGACAATCTCAGCCTTAGTGTAACGTCTAAATAATTCACACAGATGCCAGGGCAGCCGCCGGAGTTGCATATCCTCGGTTTGCACGATGAAATGGACAGTTTCATCATATTGTACTCTTTGAATTAATCCCTCCCGCAACTGGCGAAATTGTTCTTGGCCGAGCCAACTATTCAAGCTATTTTCTAAATCCTTAGCAGCACCATTGCACTCGTTTACTGAAAAATTAGTCACCTGCTCCTGGGGAATTTCGAGGCCGAGATGCCTTCCTTTCACGAAGTTAAGATAAACAGAATTCCATTGAGCGTAAAGCTGGAAAATTTCAGGAGCAGGAGGTAGCCTGCCGAGACTCGTGAACACAATCTTACCATTCTCCCAAATCTGGAGTGTAACGGGGCACCCCTGCTCGAAATTGCCTTCAGGAATTATGAATAGAACGAGTTTATCCACGGCTGTCTCTTCTGCCAACGTTGAAACAATTAAATTACAAAGTTTTCCCTGATGCCAGCATCGCCTAGAGCTACCTTGACGCTGAACCTCGTCCTTGGCATCCCGTAAAATTGTAACTGAATCCAGTTATCTTTTGCTCTAGCCTTGGCTTCTAGAACAGCCTTTTCAGAGTCATCCAGCACAGTCAGTTGGAGATTCGGAGGCAGGTAGGTTTGGTCGTCATTCGGGTAAACTCTTAGACGGATACCAGTTCGTTGATTAGTCTCTGGTGCCAGCTCAACGACCAAAGCCACCGAATGACCCGCCAACTGCATCCCTAGGTCGATCGATTTAGCCCGTCTAACTACCGCTTTCGTTTGGTCGGAGTCAGTCTCTGTGGAACGGTTAGATCCTAAACTCAGTTGGGCGGGACTTAACAGTTCTTCAATATTTTGCCAAGCTCCCTCAAAAACATTTTGAAACCATTGACTTAAGTTCACCAGAGTCTCGCTATGTAGAACAGATATTTGGATCTTACGTTGGTAGATGTTGTCGATGAGGGCATCGAGAGGTTGGAAATCTGAAATCTGTAGTTGCTTTGGTAGTTGCTCTGGTGGTAAGATAGCATCGACAGCCGGGGCAAATCCTAGAAGCTGCACTTCTGAGAGACTTTCGCTAAACTGTACGCCGACATAACCAATGCGATTTTCTGTCGCCTCCAAAGGTAAATAAAAGGCTGTCTCCCCTGGCAGAATCGGGCGACACTCCAACTTACCAATGCCAGGTAAAACCAGATCGGCTACATCAAATATAGCCTGCATACCTGAATGCCAACTGTCACTTTGATGAAGATTTGTTTCAATTTGCAACCATTTTAGGTAGCTGTGGACGGCATAGACAGCCAATGTATTAAGGTAAACTCGTTTCCCTTTCTGAGGTGTCGCCTGTTGTCTGGCAAATTGTTCAGCTAGGCGATGGGCTTCTTTACCCATTGGAACAGTTAATAGATATGCTTTTGTGCTGTTCATAGTTTTTATTCAGGCTGATAGCCTCTACTCCTTGCAACTCCTTGTAAAAGCGGTAGACATTTTCTTTGCCAGTGGGAGACAAGAGTTTGGCGGTTAACGTTCAACTCTCGTGCCAGCTCGGCGTATGAATCGATCGGGTCTTTCAAGATTAATTTTAGGCTGAGAATCCGACAGTTGCATTGAGGGTGGTTTCTAGGATAACAATTTTGTAGTTTCCTTGCCTGGTCTTTCTCAATGTAAAGTTCCAATTCTAAACCAATACGCTGTTTCTCCTGCTTCTGACTTTGTTCAATATGGGCTTCAATTCCATCCAGGGTTGCAGGATTAAAACCTTCCTCTGACAATCGATCCATATAGGTTGAACCTTCTCGATCGCTCCCCACTATTTCATCAAGACTGCGTATGGCAGGGTCATCTTGTGTGTACAAATCTTTAATTCGCCAGTAGAGGTAACCATTAATCCATTTTTCCAGGCTGACTTGAACTGAAGGAGGACGCGATGAGAATTTTTGAATATTATTGCTAACCCACTCCCAGGTTTTATTTAAGGCTTCTAAATAGTTTAGGTGTGAAGACCTTCTTAATCCTGGTAGCTGTTGCAATTTAATTAGCAGCCGATTCAGAGCCTTCTGTCTCTCTGGACTTTGAGGTGGGTGTTTTAAAACCTCTGCAATCAGTTCTCTTAGCTGTTCATCCATAGCCCTCCCGTCCCTTAATCGCAGCGTTTTTAGCAGAAACTTCTATATTTATATCAAGCCACCTCCGAGAAATGATGCAAAATTTTTGGATCTTAATCTCACAGGACTTACGCACTGCCTCTACATATAGCGGTTAGTAGGGGCAACCCACTTGGGGATTGCCCCTACATATACCCATTCTGCGTAATTCCTGTCTCAGCCAATTCAGGGACTTACAGGTACAAAGTCATAACCAGTATTAGATTGGCTACTCGGTTGCACTTTGACTAAAACCGCTGCTCCTTTGCTATCGCCTTCGGGCAGAAACTCGATCGTTCCCGTTGCCCCATTCACCGAAAACCCTGGACTAGACAACGCTTTTTGCAATTTATCACGACTTGTATTACCCAACTTCAACGCCGTGATAATTACCTGGGTACTATCATAGGCGGTGGCACTGCGCCAACTTACAGCGCCGCCCCAAAGTCGGACAGCATTACTAGGAAAAAGATTGCCTGGTATTGCCGTAGGGTGCCAAGGTACGGCTAGCACCATACCGCTGACGTCCGCCTGCCCCTCTTTGAGGGTTTGAAAGGTGTACAGGGAGAGAGAACCAAACAAAGCCAATTGCCCATGATTTGCTTGTGCCACTTTGACAGCTTGGTTAATTCTGTCTACATGGGGAGCTAACACCAAACTATCCGCACCGTCTCTAATAGCTTGAGAAATTAACGCAGTCGGGTTTAAATCGGAGGGGAACAGATCGCAATCTGTAGAAGTAACTTTACCACCAGCATCGACCATCGCTTTGGTTAAATCAGCCTTGAACGACGCATTATCTGTGGATTTAGAATCAACACAAATGGCAATCTTGGTTTGGCGACCCCTCTTGATGATATAACGAGCGAGAGTCTCCGCCAGAACTTGATTTTTAGAACCAGTACGAAATATATAGCTGCCAATACCAGAGAGGTTATCAGCAGCGCTAGTAGGAGAGATCGCCACTAAACTTCCCTGTTGATACACGGGTGCTGCGGCAATGGAAGCATTGCTAGCATTGTGTCCGATTACAGCCAAAATGCCAGGGTCTTTGACAAACTCAGTCGCCACCTGTTGGACTATTGTTGGGTCATTATCATCATTGGCAATCTCAACCTGTAATAATACCCCATCAATACCACTGTTACGATTCACCTCATTCTGTGCTTGAGCTACCCCGCGTAGCACCTCCTGTGCGATATTGACGTTGCTGCCAATTGGTACGCTCACGCCAATTTTGAATGCATTTTTGTTGCCAATACGGGCATTATTCAGGTATATTAGCGTTTCTGGGTCGTTGGGATATTTTTGCAACGATGCCTCAAACTTGGCGTGAGCTGTTTTATAGTCCCCCGAAGCAAAAGCCTTAACTCCCTCTTGCTTCTCGGACGTCGCCGATGCCGTTACCAAAATTCTGGCACCATTACTTATCCGCTCTGGCATACTTATCCGCTCTGGCAAATCAGGAATATTAGGTTTTTGGTGAGTTAGCCACCAGTACATCCCAATCCCAAGCAGCAGAAACAGTATGATAAAGACAATAGGAGGGGGAGCTTTTTTCTTTTTCATATGCTTGCGTCTCCTTTAATAATTAACATTTTATTTTTCCCGAAGTTTAAAAGTTGAGCCATTATCTGGTAGGACTAAACTTGGCGAACCTCTTACTTACTTATCAAGCTAAATCTGCGAACTGATGCAAACTACAGTCGATCGAAACAAAAAACAGCAGGACTTACGCACACTGAGCACACTGGGCACGCACAGGGGGATTGCCCCTACGAACCGCTATATGTAGTGGCAGTGCGTAAGCCCTGAACAGAGAAACCCGGTTTTTGGTAAAAACCGGGTTTCTGGAGATGAGAGGGTAAGGATTGTAGGTTGGGTTGAGGAACGAAACCCAACAAAAAGGTGTGAAAACCTAGGATTTCCCTTTGTTCAAGCTCTGCATTTAAGCAGGATTCCTCGATCATGTCCTCCATTTCAGGATCTTCGGAAGTCATTTGCTCAGTACTGTAGCACACTGGCATATATAGGGGCAACCACAGGGGGTTTGCCCCTACGAACCCGCTATATATAGAGGACAGTCAGTGCGTAAGTACTGTGGCATATATAGGGGGGCAACCACAGGGGGTTTGCCCCTACGAACCCGCTATATATAGAGGCAGTGCGTAAGTACTGTGGCATATATAGGGGCAACCACAGGGGGTTTGCCCCTACGAACCCGCTATATATATAGGCAGTGCGTAAGTACTGTGGCATATATAGGGGCAACCACAGGGGGTTTGCCCCTACGAACCCGCTATATATAGAGGCAGTGCGTAAGTACTGTGGCATATATAGGGGCAACCACAGGGGG
>CASBRB010000148.1 GCA_949127975.1 Oscillatoriales cyanobacterium PMM_0019
AGCCCATTGATCGATAAATTTGATATACCTTATGTAATGTATTTAGATTACACTATGGCTCTGGCTGTAAAAAATTGGTCAACTTGGGCTCCTTTCAAAAATGAACAGCATAACTGGCTGCTCTGCGAACGTCAAGCTTATCAACGAGCTTATCATATTTTTGCGATGACCAACCAGGTAAAAAAATCTTTAATCGAGGACTACGGTATAGAAGATACAAAAATAACTGTGGTGGGTAGTGCAGGTAACTTTTCAGAAGTCTATCGGGGAGATAAAACTTTTGGAAGCAGGCAAATTTTATTTAATGGTTCAGATTTTGAAAGAAAGGGTGGAGATTTAGTTTTGTCTGCTTTTAAAAAGGTGAAAGAACAAGTTGCCGATGTCAAGCTGGTTATAGTAGGCAAAAAAATAAATTTCCAGCTAGATGGAGTTGAAAATCGAGGACGAGTTAAAACTCGCGAGGAGATGCGCGAACTTTTTCTCAAATCAGATTTAGTAGTGGCACCCGCCTATTGCGATCCATGCCCGGGATTTTTGCTAGAAGCTATGAATTATGGAGTACCCTGTATTGTATCAGCTAATGATGGGATGCCAGAAATTATTGAGAACGAAGTAAATGGTATAGTAGTCGATCGACCAACATCTGATAGTTTAGCCGATCGCATCATCAGTACGCTGGCTAATCCACAACTATTAACATCAATGTCACAACAAGCACGAAACAAAGTAAAAAAATGTTGAACTGGAATCAAATAGCTACCAAAATTTTCCAGGTATTATCCACAATACTGTAGCACTGACTCTACATATAGCGGTTCGTAGGGGCAATCCCCCTGTGGTTGCCCCTATATATGACTCTCACCTTTCAACTCGTTCCCAGGCAGAGCCTGGGAACGAAGGCTTGTCGGCTCTGCCGACAATTTTCTCGTTTCTCGTTCCATCGCTAAAGGAGGGAACGAGAAAGAACACCGATTGCTCCTGCAGTGGAGGCAGAGCCTCCAAACAGCATTCCCAGGCTCTGCCTGGGAACGAGAAAACGAGAAAAACGAGAAATCATATAGTAGTTCGTAGGGGCAATCCCCCTGTGGTTGCCCCTATATATGCCCAGTCCCAGTTAGGTTGCTGTCCAATGAAAATTATTATGCTAGGTGAAAGCTTGTCTAAACAAGGAGGAATAGTATCAGTAGAAAAACTCATCCTTGAGCAAGCGATCGCAAATCTGAAAATTCAACATATTCCTACTCTTGTAGACGGCTCTAAGGCACGAAAGATCCTTGTGTTCGCCAAAGCTTCAGGGGAGTTGTTCTGGAGGCTCTTAAAAAAAGAAGCCGATTTATTGCACATTCATGTTTCAGATCGGGGCAGCGCCTTCCGCAAAGCAATTCTTACTCTGATTGCTCTAGGTTTTCGTAAGCCTGTGGTGATGCATGCTCATGGTGCTGAGTTTGAAACTTTCTACTCTCAACTGCCCGCTGTAATTAAGCAATGGCTGAGTTGGGTGTTTAGTAAATGCGATCGCTTCATTGTCCTATCCACTTTTTGGAAAAATTACTATATAGAAAATCTTGGTTTGAAAGCAGATCGAGTTATTGTATTACCTAACCCAGTAAAAATTCCCTCACAAGTTCCACACCGGATAAATTCCCAACAAATAAAGTTTGTCTTTTTAGGACGTATCGGTTCTCGCAAAGGAGCATTCGATTTAATTAAGGCATTTGCTACCCTACCTGTCGAGCAGAAAACTTGCTCAAAGCTGATTTTAGCTGGGGATGGAGAGGGAGCAAAGGCTCGCCAATTAGTTGAAAGTCTAAACTCTCCTGACTGCATTACCGTTCTTGATTGGGTAGACTCAGAGCAACGGGATGCTCTTTTAGCGCAAGCTGATATATTTGTGTTACCATCATATAATGAAGGTTTGCCGATGGCACTACTAGAAGCGATGAGTTGGGGCTTGCCTGTCATCACCACGCCAGTGGGGGGAATTCCAGAGCTAGTCACTCATTCTGAGAATGGCTTACTTGTCAACCCAGGCGATATTCAACAGTTGTCTTCGGCGATGCAGTCTTTAATCGAGTCCGAAAAATTGAGGCTCTCACTGGGAAGCGCAGCTAGGGAAAGCATTACACACCTTGATGTGAAAAATTATCTCAGTTCTTTAATCTGCATCTATCGTTCAGTGCTAGGTTTCACCGAGCTATAGTGGTGCAAAATATCACCAAGTGCGTATTTTGTCAATACCGATATCATTGGAAAAATCTTGATTGCTGAAACTTT
This sequence comes from Oscillatoriales cyanobacterium PMM_0019, assembly GCA_949127975.1. Lineage (GTDB taxonomy): Bacteria > Cyanobacteriota > Cyanobacteriia > Cyanobacteriales > CASBRB01 > CASBRB01. Next base: position 2,275 of record CASBRB010000148.1, read on the forward strand.
GCTTAATATTTCCTTTGTTTCCATCCTGGGCGTAAAAATCGCTAACATTTCGCGGTGTGACGCCATCAAACTGATGGAACAGTTAATCCAGCAAGAGCCAGGCTCTACCCGCACCATCTTTATCGTCAATGCCCACACTCTGAATCTGGCAGTTGAAAATCCTGAATATCGGGATGTACTCAACTGCGCTAACAAAGTTTTCCCAGACGGTACCGGGGTTCGCTGCGCTGCCAGACTGCGCGGTACAATTTTAAAAAACAACCTCGTCGGCACCGATTTGATCCCGGAGTTTCTTTCCGCAACCAGTAACCGTGACTATCGCTATTTTTTACTTGGTGCCGATGCTGCCACTATCGCTCGCGCTGCACAGGTGGCTACCGAGAGATTTCCAGGTTGGCAATTGGTGGGATACCATCATGGTTACTTCACAACCGAGGAAACTGACAGCATCATTGAACAGATTAACTCGGCTCAACCTCACCTGCTTTTAGTCGGGATGGGTAATCCCAAACAAGAATGCTGGCTCCACGCACATCAGCATAGGTTGCAAGTACCTTTAGGCATAGGTGTCGGAGGACTTTTCGATCACTGGGGTAGCAACCTGAAACGTGCGCCACTATGGGTAAGAAAACTAGGATGTGAGTGGATACAACTTTTACTTCAGCAGCCACACAAGTGGGGGCGCTATATTATTGGTAATCCAAAATACATTATCCGGATTATTTTTAGCTTAAACTGATCGTGTCAACCAACTCTATTAATCCTGTTCGTTGGTTCGTGAAAAAAGCAGCCCGCCAAGGGGTAGCACTAACAAGCCTAGCATCCGGACTATGCCGTGAAGCAGGAGTGCGCGTCCTGACTTACCATCGGTTCGGTAATGCCAGTCGCGATCCGTTCTGCGTTACGCTGGAGGATTTTGAAGCACAAATGGCTTGGCTGGCGCGTCAGAATTTGGCTGTTTCACTGGCGGATATCCAGAGTTTTCTGGCGGGGGAAAAAGTCTTTCCTGATGGTGCAGTTCTCGTTACCGTGGATGATGGCTTTCAGAGTCTTTATTGGGGAGCTTTGCCGATTTTAAAGAAATATGCCATCCCAGCAGTCGCTTTTATCCCGGTGAGTGAAATCGGTACTGTCAGTAATAATACAGAAGCTCATCTGACTTGGGGCGAAATAGAAGCTCTAGCACGGGCAGGAATTATTATCGCCTCCCATAGCTTTTCGCATCGTTCTTTGGGTAAAATAAAATTAGAGGAGGTTCGCCAAGAAGTCGTGCGATCGCGCGAAGAACTAGAAAAAAAACTGGGGCTGACTGTCACAGCTTTTGCTTATCCCTTCGGGACGCGAGCTGATTTCAACGAAGCTACTATTGCCATTCTCCAGAAAAGCAACTACCAATTGGCTTTTACTTCCCAACACGGCGCAATTTCGCCAAAGCTTAACCCCCTAGCATTGCCTCGCGTTAAGGTGGAAGGAGGAGAAGCTTTGTGGATGTTTCGTCTGCTGGTGGGTGGAGGGCTTGATGCCTGGAAATGGATCGATCGCTTCCTATGGCAATTGCAACAGAGGAGATAACCGCTATGATTAAACGCCGCCCCTTATTATTAGGTTTAAGTAGTCTGGCAACTGTGAGTGCCGTGACAATGACCGATGCATTCAAAAACTCTAAAGACTGGCGTGTCGTGCTTGCTGACGAAAACCGAAATTTTCCAGTATCCGGGCAAGCCTCTTTACGTCAACGAGCTGCTGCTAAAAACCTGATTTATGGGGCAGCAACTCAATATTCTATGCTGTCTCAAGACTTAGAATTTGCTAAGAATTTTGCTCAAGAGTGTGCCCTGTTGGTGGCAGAAGCAGATCTTTTATGGCAAGTCCTTCGCCCTACACCAGATAGTTTTAACTTTACTCCAGGCGATTGGCTGGCTAATTTTGCCGATACTCACAACCTGCTTTTTGGCGCTACTCACCTGGTATGGCATGAAGCTATGCCGCAATGGTTTAAAAACACGGTTAACAGCCAAAATGCCAAACAAATATTACTAGATCATATTACTACTGTCGTTAGCCATTATGCTAAAAAAGTTAATTTATGGTATGTGGTAAATGAGGCAGTATTACCAGAAGATGGACGGAATGACGGGTTGCGGAATACACCCTGGCTACAGTTTTTAGGACCAGATTACATTGAAATTGCCTTTCGTACTGCCGCAGCAGCAGACCCAACAGCATTTTTGATCTACAATGACAATGGCATGGACTATGATACAAATTATAACGAAGCAAAAAGAACTGCTGTACTTAAACTGCTAGAGCGTCTGAAGTCTAGAGGAGTTCCCGTGCATGGTTTCGGTATGCAGGCTCATTTATCGGGAGATAACAGTAGCTTTAACCCTGCAAAGTTGAAAACCTTTCTAAGTAATATTGCCAGTTTGGGTGTGAAAATACTAATTAGCGAAATGGATGTGACAGACCAAAATTTGCCAACTGATGTCGATCTGCGCGATCGCCTGGTTGCCGGGATTTATCAGGATTACCTCTCGGTAGTACTAGAGGAACCAGCAGTAATAGGCGTAAATACATGGGGATTGAGCGATCGTTATACCTGGCTCTCATGGTTTGCACCCAGACCAGATGGTACACCAGTGCGTCCACTGCCACTCGACACAAATTTGCATCATAAGTTAGCATGGAAAGCCATTGCTGGCGCTTTTGACAAAGCCCCAAGACGTTTTCACCGAATAAACTTTCATCAAAACCTTGAAAGTAAAAAATGAGTATAGTAGTTATCACAGGTTCGGCTGGATTAATTGGTTCCGAAGCAGTCAGGTTTTTTGCTAGTCTTGACATGCATGTTGTCGGGATTGATAATAATATGCGCCAATTCTTTTTTGGGGAAGAAGCTTCAACTACTTGGAATCGCAAGCGATTAGAAGCAGAAGTAAAAAATTACGAACACCAGGATGTAGACATCCGAGACTATTCTAAAATTCAAGAAATATTTCAGCATTTTGGCAAAGAGATATCCCTAATTATCCATACAGCAGCCCAACCCTCCCACGACTGGGCAGCTCGCGATCCCTTCTGCGACTTTACCATCAACGCCAATGGCACGCTTAACCTTTTAGAAGCAACACGCCACCATTGCCCAGAAGCCCCTTTCATTTTCACATCTACAAACAAGGTATATGGCGATTTACCAAACTACCTGCCATTAGTCGAGGAAGAATTGCGTTGGGAGGTTGAGCCATCTCATAAATATTATGCAGGGATCTCCGAAGATATGAGTATTGACCAAAGTAAGCATTCTCTGTTTGGGGCTTCTAAAGTAGCCGCTGATATACTTGTTCAAGAATATGGTCGCTACTTTGGCATGAAAACGGTGTGTTTTAGAGGGGGATGTCTCACAGGACCAAATCATTCCGGAACCCAACTACATGGCTTCTTAGCATATCTGATGAAATGTGTTATGACCGGAAAAGATTATACCATCTTCGGATATAAAGGTAAACAAGTTCGTGATAACATACATTCATCAGACTTGATTAGTGGATTTTTTGAATTTTATAAAAAGCCTGGGATTGGGGAAGTCTACAATATCGGGGGTGGGCGTGAGAGTAACTGCTCAATGCTGGAAGCGATCGAATTATGTCAAGAGATAACAGGAAGAGAGCTTAACTACTCTTACAGTGAAGACAATCGGAGTGGCGACCACATTTGGTATATCAGCGCCCTTGACAAATTCAAGGCTAAATATCCCAATTGGTCGATTACTTATAGTGTTCCGAAAATTCTTCGTGAAATTTACGAACATAATATTAACAGGTGGTTGACAAGTGATTAACGAAGGCAAATACTCCATTCTGGGAATAAACGTAGATGCAGTAGACTATGATTTTGCCGTAGCGAAAATCGTTGCCGCTGCTGAAAGCAAACATCCCTGCTCTATCAGTGCTTTAGCAGTACACGGTGTCATGACTGGATTTATGGAACCAGAACATGCACGACGTTTAAATGGTATAGATCTAGTACTGCCCGATGGTCAACCAGTGCGCTGGGCTTTATGGTGGCTGCACAAAAAGCGACTGCCCTCCCGCGTCTACGGCCCAGAACTAACACTCAGGGTAGCAAAAGCTTTTGCCGATCGTGGATTAAGTATTTATCTTTATGGCAGCCATCAGGAAGTTTTGCATAAATTGGCTCAAAACCTGAAAGAGCGATTTCCAGGACTTGTAATTGCAGGTATGGAACCTTCAAAATTCCGTATATTGAGCGAAGATGAGCGGAAAGAGGTAGTAAACCGCATCAAAAGTTCAGCTGCAAACGCTGTCTTTTTGGGCTTAGGTTGCCCCAGGCAAGAGGTATGGGCTTATGAGTATCGGAATCATTTAAATGTGCCTATTTTAGCTGTGGGAGCCGCCTTTGACTTTCTTGCAGGAAATTTACCGCAAGCCCCCAAGATAATGCAAGATTGGGGCTTAGAGTGGTTATATCGCTTGCTCAAAGAGCCTCAGCGCTTATGGCAAAGATATCTCATCCTCAATCCTCTTTATCTGTGGTATGTATTTTTACAGTATTTAGGCTGGAAAAAATTTATTCCAGGTATGCCGGATGGCAGTGAAACTATCGAATCTTATGGATAAGATAAATTATCTCGCCAATAAGATTCGGTAAAATTACGGTTGAATAACAAATAAAATTAGTTTCTAATATAATTAGCAGGACTTACGCACTGCCTATATATATATATAGCGGGTTTGTAGGGGCAATCCCCCTGCGGTTGCCCCTATATATGCCAGTGTGCGTAAGTCCTGAAGATCTTATTTTAAGGAAATTGGAGGCAGAGCCTCTCAAACAGCGTTCCCAGGCAGAGCCTGGGAACGAGAAATAGCGTTACTAGGCAGAGCCTGGTAACGAGAAAAAACACTAGCAGGGCTTTTTCACCCTCATCCCCCAACCCCTTCTC
>CASBRB010000149.1 GCA_949127975.1 Oscillatoriales cyanobacterium PMM_0019
AGGCTGGGCATATATAGGGTAGCTAAGAGGGAGAGGTAAACTGTTTTCTCGTTTCTCGTTCGTTTCTCGTTCCCAGGCTCTGCCTGGGAATGCTGTTTGGAGGCTCTGCCTCCACCGCTCGGGAGCGCCACCTCCAGGAGGCTCTGCCTCCAATTTCCTTTCTTTTCTCCAGCCCGCCCCGGTGTAGGGGCAATCCCCTGCAGACCGTTGCCCCTATATATGCCCAGCCCTGCAATCGGTGTTCTTTCTCGTTGATTTCTCGTTCCCAGGCAGAGCCTGGGAACGAGAAACGAACGAGAAACGAGAAAACAGTTTACCTCTCCCTCTTAGCTACCCTATATATGCCCAGCCTGCGTAAGTCCTGTTACAGTAAATCTGAGCAAATTATTCTTTTGCTCAGATTTTCAAAGAATTAACTAGCTTTTTAGTAACTAATTTTTATTTGGGGTGGTATTTTCCGGTTGAACTGGTGCCGACTGGTTAGGTTGCCTTAGCCTTTGGAGTTGTTGACGGTGGAACTGGGCAGCAGCATCATTAAGGTTGTCACGCTGATCGCTATCAAACTGATCCGGATTGCGGAGGGTGCCCAATTGAGCGCGATGCATGAGATCCAAGGGGTTCAAACCATTATTCTGGCTTCGACTGGAGAAGGGATCGTTATTTTGCTGATCGTTAAACTGATCTTTAGGATCGGCAGGATTTTTATCTAGTTGCGCCAGGGAAGGTTGAGGGAGGAGGCAGGAGGCAATTCCTATGCCAACTAGGACACTCAGAGATGTCCGACGCAATAGCTGAGTTAAGACAGGAACCAAATGGGTTTTCGTCTTCATATGCATTAAACTAACAAAAGCTATGTTGATGATTTTATCTGATAGCGCTTTACTTTTATCTTGCCACAGCATAGAGGTCAACGGTTAACTTTTCCAAGTCAACCGTCAACCATCCTGTATTAAGCAAATCGGCGGCGCAGTAGTGGTTGAATCGCCAGTAACACCACAGCGGCGAAATCTATAAGTACCAGTAGCGCCCCCTGAAAGGTGATATTGCCCCAAGGAGCTTGCAAGACTACACTACTCAAACTCCAATCGCTATGGAGATACAGATACCGAATGGGCTCAATCGCGTAGCTGAGGGGATTGAGGCTGGCAACTATCTGTAGCCATTTGGGCATAAAGGATAAGGGAGCAAGCGCCGTACTAGCAAACAACAGCGGCAGATTAGTGACAAAAATCACCGCAATCAGCTCAACGTGTCCGGGTAGAGCAAATGTCAAACCTAAACTCAATCCCGTGACACCCAGAACTAACAGAAAGACAATTAGTCCAATAGTAACCAAACCCAGAGGACCCGGTAAACCTGCCCCTAAAAAGGCACTAGCTATGACAATTACCGCAGTTTGGATGAAACTGAGTGTAACGATATAAATTGCTGAGGCAATAACAATGGAAAACCGACTTGTCAGAGGTGCCACCAGCAAGCGGTTGAGAAAGCCAAATTCTCGATCGAACATTACTGGCAATCCAGCATTTAGTGCCCCTGCAAAAGCAGTGAACACGATAACTCCAGCACCCAGGAATTGCCCGTAGCTCAAGTTATTGCCAAATAAGCCTTGGGGAGCATTTTGAAACAGAGCCCCGAACAGCACCAGCCACATCAACGGCTGAATAATACCAGCAATCAGCGTAGAAGGACGTCGTTTTAGTTGAATAAACAGACGTCGGGTTAAAGCCAACGTTTCTTGAAAAAAGTCATCAATCGGCCTAGTTGTAATACTAGCATCTACCTCTTCTACAGCCGATGCTTGCCAACTAATCGCCGATTTTTCAGGAGTAACAGTACCACTCATCTTTTTTTCTCTTCTTGCTTCGTGCTTCTCAGTTGTTGGGAAAAACTCTATCGCATATTCTGCTTACGCTCCGCCTTGGGATCGCGACTACCCGCAGCGGCAAGTTCTGCATCTACTAGCGTCCGCCCCGTAGCGGCTAGGTAAACATCATCTAAACTAGGTCGAGATTGAGCAATGCCAAAGGTGGGCAAGTCTGCGTCAAGGAGCGCTTGCTGAATCGTTATCAGGGCGTCGCTTTGGGGCTTAACGACTAAGTTTAGGGAGTTACCCTGAGCTGGATTAATAATCACTTCTTGCACAAAAGGCATCGCTTCTAACATATCTTTTGCTTTTTGCGCCTCTTCAATTGGAGAGAATTCTCGGATACGTACTGTGATCCGATCGCCCCCCACCCGATCTTTTAACTCAGACGGCGTACCCTGAGCAATCACCACCCCGCGATCGATAATTGCTACTCGTGAAGCCAGAGCATCAATTTCTTCTAGATAATGGCTAGTAATGAGGACGGTGGTTCCCTCAGCCCGGAGCTGGCGTAAAAAGTCCCAGACGACAACGCGAGTTTCTATATCTAACCCGACTGTAGGTTCATCTAGCACCAAAACATCTGGTTTGTGCAGTAACCCACATGCCAAGTCTAGGCGCTTGCGTAACCCACCAGAGTAGTTGCCAGTCTTTTTATCGGCATATTCCTGCAATCCCAACACGCCCAGGATGCGATCGATTCTCTGTTTGGCTAAATTTCTAGGCAGATGGTAAAGTGCGGCTTGGAGTTGCAAGAGTTCGCGCCCAGTCAGCACCTTATCCAGAGCAACTTCCTGAGCCACATAGCCCAACCGTTGTCGAACCGCCCTAGGGTTATTGATTACCGAGATCCCAGAAACCTCTAGTTTGCCAGCATCCGGTTTAGCTAGGGTACACAAACATCTAATAGTAGTGGTTTTCCCAGCACCATTGGGACCTAGTAGCCCAAAGATTTCACCGGGTTCCACCTCAAAGGATACATCCTTGACAGCTTCAACTGAGCCGTAGCGCTTTTGAAGCTTTTCGATTAAAACAGTTGGAGCCATGATTATGTGTACGCCTGACAGCCTGATACAAATCTACACAATTTTTAATTCCATTGTAATCGGTCAGCCATAACGCTGTAGCGTCGCGTCCCGCCAAACCCCTGGTAATTAGCGATCGCGCTAGGATGAGCTTAGAGCGACAGGGAGATAGGTATGGTAACGGCTACTGTTGGGACGGAAAATTTTTCTCTAGAAGATTTTATGCAAAATCCCCCTGATGGTATGGAGTGGGTGGATGGCAAGCTGGTTGAGAAAAATGGCATGACGCTAAAACATAGTCGGATTCAACTTAAGCTAGGTTGTTACTGGATAAGTTATATAATATCCAGTGAACAAGGTGGAGAAGTATATACAGATGTGCCTTGTCGCACTCTGAAACAGGGGCGTAGTCCAGATGTTGCCTATCTTACCCCTGAACTGCTTGCCCAATTTGGTGATTCTAATGTCTTGCCACAGAGTTTTCCGCTGATTGCTGAGATAGTTTCCCCTACTGATATTGCTGAGGAAGTGTTTCTTAAAGCTCAGGAATATTTACAGTCTGGTGGTGAAGAAGTCTGGCTAGTATTTCCTGAGAGTCGCTTAGTCATGGTGATGCTCCAAAATCAAGTGTTGGGGTTTACATCTGGTGAGGTAGTTAGCACGACTAGGGTACTGAATGGTTTTAGTGTGGCGGTAGATGAGTTGTTTGCTTAAGTTTCACGCGGATCTCTCATCAGACTGGGGTGGATGCCAACCAGCTTGTACCCAAAAATACGAGCGATTTGAATGGAAGGCTCATCACCATGTTCATCATTGAGATCGAGGCGATTGCAGGTAGCTCTACCTGTGGGGGTTGTCCCTAAAATTTTTATACCGTCTTTTGTCCATATAAAATGCTCAGACCACTGTTGTTGACGAGGATTAAATAGGGGGAATTGTTTTTGGGTTTGGGGGTCACTTCCCACTGTAAAATTATAATGACGCTCATTACAACGGTGACAAGCTAAAGCTAGGTTATCAGGAGTATCAGACCCTCCTAAAGACTGTGGCATTATATGGTCAATTGTAAAACGGTCTGGGCTTAGGTATTCTGGAGAGTGACAGTATTCACAGAGGTATCTAGCTCGTTGTCGTACAAGTCTTCGAGTTGGGACGGACACCATTTGCTTTTGGTTGCGAGTTGAGCGTTAATCAAGGTAAAAATTCTCTCTAATTCAGATATTCCCGCATATTCCGCTTCTTCTTCTGGAGTGAGCAAATCAGCTTTTTTTTTCTCTAAAAGCTCTTCGATGCGAAACTGTAGCTCATCGGTAAACCTAAAGAGATAAATGTTACCAAATTCGCTCATTCTGATGCCAGAAGACATTAAAGATGAAGGTTGAACCATTAATTGAGTAGTCATTGTGTTTTTATAGTACCTATAATTCTATTATGACCCACATACGCACAAAAAATGGTGAGTTTGATGTCCAGAGTAAATAAAAAATAAAATTATAACATAATTTGTAGTATATTTCCTGTATTGGGCGTGAAAACTTTGAAAGTACCGATTGAACCCGCACAGTCGGAATTGCTAGATCCGACGACAACCCCCACACCTGGCGCACCAGCCGACGTGAAGATCCGAATCTAGGGTAGACAGGACTTACGCAGAATGAGTATATGTAGGGGCAATCCCCCTGTGGTTGCCCTACCAGTCCCTATATATAGAGGCAGTGCGTAAGTCCTGGTAGATTAAGGTTCGCCTACGGCAAGTAGAGGCAATCGGTGGAACTGCCGAGTGGGTAGGTGTTTCAAGCAAATTTTGCCAAATTTAAAAAAAATATATAATATACTTGCATTATGCAGTCATCTATCATAAGATATGAGAGAGGTAGACTATATACCCTTTTATGGTTAGTGGTGCAGAACCTAACTATTGACGCTAAGGCGATCGATAGGACTCAAAAGGAAAAACCCAAGGGGGGACTGTCAACGGCAGATTCCTTGTTCAAGCTTGATATCCCAATCTAGTATTGGTTTTTCTCGATTCCACATTTCTAAAGGATAGTATTCTATGCGCGTTTGTGTCATTGGAGCAGGGGCGGCAGGTATTACAACTGCCAAACATTTAAAAGAAAAGGGCTTGGATGTCGAAATTCTTGAAAAAAGAGATGGGGTAGGCGGACTCTGGTATTTCAGCAAAAACACTAGCGGTGTCGCCAGCAATACAATTGCTACATCATCAAAAACTTATTTACAATTTTCTGACTTCCCTATAGGGAAGGATATTCCACATTTTCCGCATCACACAGATTACCTTAAATATCTCAAGGTTTATGCGGAAAAAAACAATATCGTACCTCTGATTAAGTACAATCACGAGGTGACGAATATGCGGAAAAATGGTCAGGAGTGGGAAATAACCGTTCGTAACGGGGATAATACCTATACTACAACCAGTGATGCTGTGGTTATCAGTTCAGGATTGCATCAGATACCCTTAATACCTGAGGTTCCTGGGCAAGAAAATTTTACAGGTTTACTAGCGCACTCCGGCTTATTGAAAACAGGTGAGGATGTGCGGGGAAAAAGAGTCGTAGTAATGGGAATTGGGGAAAGTGGGGCTGATTTTGCACACTACCTAACTGCCTTTGCTGGAGAAGTTTATCTGTCACTAAGAAGAGGCGTTGTCGTTCTTCCTCGGTGGTCATATCCCGGTATGCCAGCAGATTTCGATGCTACAAGGTCAAAAGTATGGCTGCCACGAGAATTTCTCCACGACTACAATTTAGGCTGCTACCCTGGCTTCCCCAGCCGTCAGTATTCCGCCTTTAGAACCTTTTTTACGCTCTTAGGTCTGCCTGTTTGGTTAGCAACGCTGCCTATTTCATTTAAAACCGGAATTGACTTCATCATCAGCCTTTTCGATTGGAAAATGTGGGCGGCTCTCTTCAATCCCCAACAACGTCATGGTCCAGCATCGGGGATTGGACTAAGTAAAGATTGCGAGAATCTTTGCAAAGAGCCGCCTAAATCTGAGGCAGAGGCTGAAGAAAAATATTGGCGGTTGATGAGTATCTTTGAGTGGCATTCGGGTGCGATACACAACGCTCAAACATATACCAAGAGTTCGGACTTTCTCAAAGATATTGTCCAAGGAAAGGTTAAGGTAGTTCCGGGCATTTCCCGCTACACCGGCGGCTTGGAAGTGGAATTTGAGGACGGTTCAAAGAGGGAAGTGGATGCCGTAGTTATGTGTACAGGGTATCAAGGCGTGCTTCCTTTCCTGGAAAACAAAGAAATCGATAATCGGGAACTCTACAAGCATGTCTTTGTACCTGAAGATCCTACGCTAGCCTTTGTCGGCTTTGCCAGACCTAACGTTGGAGCTTTGCCTCCACTGTGTGAGATTCAAGCAAGATGGATTGCTAGGGTTTTTGCTGGTGAAGTGAGCCTACCCAATGTCGAGCAGATGAAAAAGATTACGCAGTCAGATATTAAATTCTATGCTGATATGAGGTCAGGCTATGCCAAACGCGGCTACACCACTGCTACTGTTGACTATCAACTTTATCAGGATGATATAGCAGGATTGGTGGGTTGTCGTCCCAATATCTGGCAGCTATTAGGTAGACCAAAAATGTTGTTTGCCGTTCTATTCGGTCCGCTGGCAGGTTTTCAATATCGACTGCATGGGGATGGTGCCAATGTTCAGGCAGCAGAAGAAGTCGTTTCTGAACTTCCTCCTTATCCTGCCGATCGATTAATTCGGGACATCAGTCTATTGTTCTTTGTAAGACCTTGGTTTAGTTTGCTCGGAATGTTAGGTTTGAGTAGATTCCGTCCGGTCTTATAAAATTGGATAGTTTTTAGCTCGATTTTGCCTAAAAAAGTCATAGCTCAAAATTTAACCCACACCGAACTTACTTTACGGTGTGGGTTGCATTTCGATCGACTAGCACAGTACTGTAGTAGACTGGGCACACTGGGCACACACAGGGGGATTGCCTCTACGAACCGCTATATGTAGAGCCAGTGCTACAGTACTGTAGCAAAAAGCACGCATTTGCCCGGATAGGTGTTTCAAGTCAATTGCCAAATCTCTTGACATTAGTGGTTTATATATCATAAGATATAAAAGAGTCATACTATATACGCTTTGAGTCTTAGTGGGGAGAAGCTCACTATAGACAGCAAGGCGATCGATTGACTCAACAGGAAAACCCCAGGGATTTCAAATTGAACATGGAAGACTGTAATCATATGATTAAATTCAGCTTCCGTGTTTAAGGGTGATATTCTATCAAGTCAAAGTTTTTCAGCGATTTGACGTTTGGAGAAGGTATAGTATTCTATGCGCGTTTGTGTCATTGGAGCGGGGTCGGCAGGTCTTACTGCAGCCAAACATCTAAGAGAAAAAGGCTTGGATGTCGAAATTCTGGAAAAAAGAGATGGGATAGGCGGACTCTGGTATTTCAGCAAAAATGCTACCGGGGTTTCCAGTACTACATTTGCCACATCATCAAAAACTTATCTGCAATTCTCTGACTTCCCGTTCGAGAAGGATATTCCACATTTTCCGCATCACACAGATTATCTTAAATATCTCAAGGTTTATGCGGAAAAAAACAATATTGTACCTCTGATTAAGTACAGTCACGAGGTGACTAATCTGCGGAAAAATGGTTCGGAGTGGGAAATAAGCGTTCGTAACGGAGACAATACCTATACTACAACCAGTGATGCTGTGGTTGTAAGTTCAGGAGTGCATCATATCCCCTTGATCCCGGAAATTCCTACTCAAGAAAATTACACAGGTTTACTAACTCACTCCGGCTTATTGAAGACGGGTGATGATTTGCAGGGAAAACGAGTAGTAGTAATGGGCATTGGGGAAAGTGGGGCTGATTTTGCACACTACCTCACTAAATTTGCCAGTGAAGTTTATCTTTCATTAAGACGAGGTGTAATCGTTCAGCCTCGTTGGGCTTATCCCGGTATGCCAGCAGATTTCGATGGCTCAAGGGCAAAAGCATGGCTGCCACGGGAGTTTCTGCATGACTTCAATAATGGCTGCTATCCAGGCTTCCCCAGTCGTAAATATTCTGCCTTTAGAACTTTTTATACGCTCTTGGGGTTGCCTATTTGGTTAGCAACGCTACCCATTGCATTTAAAAACGGATTTGACTATATCAAGAGCCTTTTCGATTGGAAAATGTGGGTTGCTCTATTCCAACCTCAACAACGTCACGGGCTGGCATCGGGGGTTGGACTAAGTAAAGATTGTGAGGAACTTTGCAAAGAGCTGCCTAAATCTGAGGAAGAGGCTGAAGAAAGATATTGGAAGTTGATGCCTATTTTTTGGTGGCATTCGGGTGGGATTTATAACTCTCAACCATTTACCAAGTCGGCGGATTTTCTGGTAGATATTGCCAACAAAAGGATTAAGGTAGTTCCGGAAATTTCCCGCTACAACGGCGGCTTGGAAGTGGAATTTGAGGACGGCTCAAAGCACGAAGTGGATGCCGTAGTCATGTGTACTGGTTATAAGAGTGTGCTTCCATTCCTGGAAAACAAGGAAATCAATAATTACCGGGAACTTTACAAGCATGTCTTCATGCCTGATGACCCCACAATAGCATTTGTTGGTTTTGCCAGACCTAATATTGGAGCTTTACCTCCATTAGCAGAAATGCAAGCAAGATGGATTGCGAGGGTTTTTGCGGGTGAGGTGAGCCTACCAACTGCTGAACAGATGAAAAAGATCATGCAGTCAGATACCGAATACTTAACTAAGTTGAGATCGGGCTTTGCTAAACGCAACTACATCAGTGCAACAGTTGACTATCAAACTTATCTAGATGAGATAGCGGGATATGTGGGTTGTCGCCCCAAGCTCTGGAATCTATTGGGAAAACCAAAACTGTTGTTTGCCGTTTTATTTGGTCCGTTCGCATCTTATCAATATCGCCTGAATGGTGATAATGTGAATTTTAAGGCAGCAGAAGAAGTAGTTTCTAACCTTCCTCCTTATCCTGTAGAGCGATTAGTTCAGCAATTCGGGCTATTTTTCTTAGTGAAACCTTGCTTTACATTACTGGGAATGTTAGGTTGGCGAAGATTCCGTCCGGTCTTGTAGAATCGGATACTTTTTATACCGATTCTGCCTAAAAAAGTTATAGCCCAAATTTAAGCCACACCGAACTAATTTTACGGTGTGGCTTAAATTTACAGAACTATTACATACCATACTGGTCAACAGTTTACTACTATTTCCGCCGTTAGTCCTGGTAGGTGTTTGTAGTCAATTGCCAAATCTATTGAGATTGTGGGCTACCAACGTAAGGCGGGACAAGGTAAAAATCATCAAACTTTGAAAGCCCCCTCTCCCCTGCAAGAAAGCCCCCCTGCCTCAAAACTGTCCCGTTTTAGGCTGGTAGCCAGATTGTGGGTTATATACCTTGACACTCTCCGCTCTCTCATAGACGGAGATTCTTAATTCATCGAGTCCACTTAAACTAAGCCCCTTGCGGTACTTAGCCCTCCTTGTGGTTCTCTCTTTAAGCGTTACTTCCTCTATGCCCTACAGTAGTTGGATTATTCCGATCCAAATTTTGTTTGAGTTTAAAAAACTGTTCGTCTAGCTCCCATGAAGATTTTACCTATTCCTGGGTAGGAACTAGAACTGTGGAATAGAACCCTATATCTTCAATGTGTCTTGGTTCAGTTTGTGGGTTAGACAAATAGGTTTTAAAACAGGTTGATTACCTATGCCTGTGAGATCTATACTCTCGGACTCTGGCGGCAAGGCAATCCTCCTAAAGGCACATTTTTCACGGCAGTTAAAACTGCCCGTGTCGAGTTTCATCCCCGGTTTTAAAACACGGGGCTTTCACTCTCCCGAACGGCAGAAGGTAAGATATAGCAACCGCAAAGGCGGTTGTTATATTTGTAGGTTGGGTTGAGGAACGAAACCCAACATCACCCCTGTGGGTTTATGTTGGGTTTCGCTTACGCTCAACCCAACCTACAACTACAACTGACGAAGGTCGTAATTGTAGGG
>CASBRB010000150.1 GCA_949127975.1 Oscillatoriales cyanobacterium PMM_0019
AGGTTGGGTTGAGGAACGAAACCCAACATCACCCCTGTGGGTTTATGTTGGGTAACGCTTACGCTCAACCCAAGCTACAATTTTATATAGCGGTTCGTAGGGGCAATCCCCCTGCTCAAGCCCCCTATATCTGCCCAATGTGCTACAGTACTGTGTATGTTACAGGGGCTCTAGCTAGATATTTCTTAAGAAGCCCACGAATAAAAACCGATCCTAACTGTTGTCCAGCCAATTTCGCAAATCTTCAATAGTGGAAAAATCGAATAACGCCTCGCCTAAGGCTTCAACATAGTCCAAATCAAAAGACCTAACCTGACTCTCCAATTCCCCATCGATTTCCCCAAGTTTACGCTTGAGTTGACGGATAATTAAGTTTTTTTCCCTTTCAATCCCTTGTTCAATCCCTTGTCTCATCCAACTGGTAACAATTTGCATAACTTCCTGCTGTTCTTGTGGTTGTAAGGAACCCAATTCTGTTTGAAACAATACTTCCTCTGTCTGATTCAGATTCAGATAAGTGTCGATAAACCCCGATATTAACTGCATTTTTGCAGGATTTAATTTCAATGTTACCAGTAACCGCAAACATTCGGCTTTGACTTTCGGTCTGTCTTCTGGTGCTATTTTCATGTTCGTCATCAATGCTGATGCTACTGGATTGGGACGACTCAAAAAGTCTCGCCAGTTATATTGATTTAGCTGAATGACCCGATAATTAAAATCCAATACTTTAAAATCTGGAAACCCTACTTGATATTGACTGATGGCTGGTTTTTTCGGCTCCTGATAGGAAAAAACCACGATGGGATAAATCGGTAAGCTGAATTTTTCGTGTAAGCGGGCAAAATAACGAAACATCCGACGGTCAAAGTTCGGTTCAGCACTAGATTGATTTTCCAGATGAATCAGAAAATAAGCTGACTCATTTTGAAACTTTATCCTAACAATTAAATCTGTTTCGTATCTTTCACCTTCGGTCACATCTGTAAACACTTCTTTGTCTAAAAATATGATAGAATCTGGATCTAAATAGTCCATAACTTGAGGAAAAAATAATTCAATAAATTCTAGAAAAAAGTTAGATATTAATTCCTTAAATAGACGGTCATGGTCAATCATATGCTCCTGTTATTTTCCGAGTATATCCTTAGTACTAGAATAACACATAGATCTAACAGGACTTAAGCACTGCTTTTATATGGTTCGTAGGGGCAAACCCCCTGTGGTTGCCCCTATATATGCCAGTGTGAGCCAAAAACACAGCATAATCCTGGGAGGGCGTGAGCCTTCAAGATCTAAATGACTGATATGAGAAAGCGGAGCATGCCGATGACTAATCCCAAATCCCCTGCGATTGTTGTTTTCGATATTGATGGTGTAGTGCGCGATGTGGGGGGTTCATATCGTCGGGCTATAGCCGATACAGTAGAGCATTTCACTGATGGCGTCTACCGACCAACCCAAACAGATATCGATCGGCTAAAGTCAGAAGGAATGTGGAATAATGACTGGGAGGCGTCCCAAGAGCTAGTTTATCGACACTTCGAGGCTCAAGAACAGAGGCGCGAACAGGTTCAACTTGATTTTAACGCCCTGGTTGACTTTTTCCAATCCCGTTATCGAGGAACAGATCCCCAAAATTGGACAGGGTATATTTGCCAGGAACCGTTACTGATACAGCCGAGTTATCTAGAGCAACTGAGTGCCGCTGATATGAGCTGGGGGTTTTTTAGCGGTGCCCCACACGCCGAAGCTACCTACGTGCTGGAGAGAAAATTAGGGCTGAAATCGCCAGTACTGATTGGGATGGAAGATGCACCAGGTAAACCCGATCCCACCGGGTTATTAGCAGCAGTCCAACAGATAGAGATACGTGACAGAGTGAGTGCTGCAACTCCAGTTGTATATGCGGGAGATACAGTTGCCGATATGTACACAGTCGCTAAAGCAAAGGATATTAATTCTAACAGATCTTGGATTAGTGTGGGAATACTGCCGCCCCATGTTCAGGGAACTCCAGAACTTAGTAATGCCTATGCAGAAACTCTAATGGCGGCTGGGGCAAATGTGGTTTTGAGTAATGTCAAACAATTGACCCCAGAACAGATAAAATTGCTCATTATCGCAGGTTAAGGAACTTATCCAGGGCGGCAACCATAAGAGGTGGCCAACGGCGGACAGTTTTTACCCAATCCAAGTCCTGATATCGTGAGTCGAGTCCGACAGCGGCTACCCAATGACTTTCGGCCTCACCCTCTTTTCCCTGCACCCACAAAGCTGCGGTGAGAGCGGCACGCATATCCGGAAATTGGGGGTATTTGCGGATTAGATTCCGCATCGTGCGAATTGCCTCATTTGTCTCACCAACCTGATAGAGAGCCAAGGCATAATTAGCTCTAGCGAAAGCCAACTTAGGAGCCAAATCAGCAGCGCGACGATAATCTTCCATCGCATCAAGCCATCTTCCCAACCCCGCTTCAGCATTACCGCGATTATTATAAGCCATCGCATCATTGGGGTCTAATTCCAGCAGATGATTATAATCAGCAATAGCCTCCTCCCACCTGCCCAAACCTTCCAGAGCAGTACCACGATTAAGGTAGAGATCAGTAGCATTAGGAGCAAGGGCGATCGCTTTATTATAATCAGCTAGAGCCTCCTCCAACTTATTCTGACTCACCCTAGAATTCCCCCGATTACTCCAAACAGCAGGATTATCAGGAAACAACTCTATCAACCGAGTCCAAGACATTTCCGCAGAAGCAAAGTCACCAACATTAGTAGCCTTAAAAGCCTCCTTACTTAACACATCACCCTGCTCCAACTGAGCATTAGGATAGCCAGACTGTGGCACTTGAGCCATAACCGGCCCAACATCAACCAACCCAACTAGAACAACCAAAAAAACACTAACCAAACCCACAATCCAGCGCATCATATATATTCCCACTTATCCAACACATCGCATAAAACCAAAGAACCTAACTTTCCTCCGCGTCCTTTGCGTAAACCTTCGCGCCGCAATGCGATTAAAAAAAAACTCACCAGCGCTAATCATACCCCAAATGTTTCTGAGCAGCAGGGGTAGCCATACGTCCACGCGGAGTGCGATGCATAAAGCCGATTTGCAACAAATAAGGTTCATAAACCTCCTCAATAGTCTGAGCATCCTCGCCAGTAGAAGCAGCTAGAGCCTCTAAACCGACTGGTCCCCCATAAAACTGTTCAATTATGACACTTAACATCAGTCGGTCCGTCCAATCTAAACCCATAGGATCGACATTAAAAACTTGTAAAGCTTCTGCCGCGACATCCTGGTTAATTTCACCGTAATTTTTCACCTGGGCATAATCTCGCACTCGTTTCACCAGTCGATTGGCAATCCGGGGCGTACCTCTAGCTCGTCGAGCAATTTCTAACGCGCCGTCCTCAGTAATCGGGGCTTGGAGGATCTCGGCAGTTCGCAACACAATTAGGGTTAGTTCATCAGGCTCGTAAAAGCGTAGCCGTTCGATCATACCAAAGCGATCGCGCAATGGAGCACTGAGCAACCCCACGCGAGTCGTTGCCCCGACCAAAGTAAACTTATTTAGTGACAGACTGCGAATTTTAGCACTTTGACCCTTACCAATGGTAAGATCTAAGCGGAAATCTTCCATTGCTGGGTAAAGCAGTTCTTCTGCCATACGGGACAGGCGATGAATTTCGTCAATAAACAGGATATCCCCTGGACCGAGACTGCAAAGTATTCCTCTAATATCGCGCGGATGCTCTAAGGCTGGTGCAGAGGTAATTTTGCAATTAACACCCATTTCAGTAGCTAAAATCAGCGACATAGTAGTTTTCCCCAGTCCTGGTGGGCCATATAGCAGCATATGATCCATTGACTCACCTCTACCTTTGGCTGCGAGTATGGCAATTTCTAAGATCCCCTTGAGATCTTTTTGCCCGATATAGTCAGCGAGTCGTTGGGGTCGAATACTTTCTTCTTGCTTACCTTCCTCATCAGCTACTGCTGTTGGTTGCAAAATTTCTTCAGTTCTAGGAGTAGTCTTAGAATTACGGCGCTTGGTTGGAATAGTTTGCTGTTTGGGTTGCCCGTCTGGTGGTGGAGTTTGTTGTTTGGAGGAGATGATCGCCATTTGGGGACTAAGAGTTAGTTACTATAATCGGTGTTTTTAAGGATATGTAATTGCCATGCTAGCTAAACGAATCTTACCTTGCCTGGACGTGAAAGCGGGGCGGGTTGTTAAAGGCGTCAACTTTGTGAATCTGCGGGATGCAGGCGATCCTGTGGAACTGGCACAGGTATACAATGACGCGGGAGCTGATGAGTTGGTGTTTTTGGATATTACTGCGACTCACGAAGACCGAAACACCATTATTGATGTGGTATATCGCACTGCTGAGCAGGTGTTTATCCCTCTAACGGTGGGTGGCGGGATTCAATCCTTAGAAAATATTAAACATTTGTTAAGAGCGGGAGCGGATAAAGTCAGTATCAACTCGGCGGCAGTTCGCGATCCTGACTTGATTAACCGGGCGAGTTCGCGGTTTGGGAATCAGTGTATTGTGGTAGCGATCGATGCCCGACGGCGGCAAGACGCGGCTAATCCTGGCTGGGATGTTTACGTGCGGGGAGGGCGAGAAAATACAGGTTTGGATGCGATAGCTTGGGCTAAAGAAGTTGAGCAACGGGGATGTGGTGAATTGCTCGTTACCAGTATGGATGCTGATGGCACCCAGGCTGGGTATGATTTAGAACTCACCCGCACTATTGCCGAACTCGTGGAAATCCCAGTGATTGCCTCTGGGGGTGCAGGTAACTGCTCACACATTTATCAGGCTCTCACCGCAGGCAAAGCAGAAGCGGCGCTTTTGGCTTCTTTACTGCATTACGGGCAACTCACTGTTGCTCAAATTAAACAACACTTGGCGGATCATCAGGTGCCAGTGCGGCTGCTGGAGCCTTAAGCACATATATAGTAGGAGTCATCTATATATAGCGGGTTCGTAGGGGCAAACCCC
The DNA here is from genome assembly GCA_949127975.1 of Oscillatoriales cyanobacterium PMM_0019. Lineage (GTDB taxonomy): Bacteria > Cyanobacteriota > Cyanobacteriia > Cyanobacteriales > CASBRB01 > CASBRB01. The sequence continues at coordinate 5,029 of CASBRB010000150.1, forward strand.
CTGTGGTTGCCCCTATATATGCCAGTGTGCGTAAGTCCTGTGGATTTGAGATTGAAAGAATGTCCTAAGCATCTTGACTGTTGCTATATATGAGGTTAACCCTTTGGCAAGAAGCAACGTTTGCCAAGTAGCATTAATTCGTCATATTATGTAATATTAGAGTGAGCGAGTGTTACAGTTTGTAAATTATGTTGATTGCTATTCTAATTTTTGATGTGGCGCTGGTTGCTTGGTCGCTGCACCTGATGCAGGAAGCCTTCGCTCAGCAGGAGTTTTCGTTAATGCTAGCTGGGATGTTGGTGGCAATGTCAGCGGCGGCGATGCTTGTGGTATATTTCCTCATGGGCAGCTATATTGGTTTTTTAGCGCAGATGGCTCAACACCCCTACCCGTTCTAAGTAGAATTTTGTAGACTACTTGACAAACTGCTGGCAGTTGAGGGACAATAACAAAGGTTCGCAAGGGGTTATAGCTCAGTTGGTAGAGCACCTCAATGGCATTGAGGGGGTCTGCGGTTCGAATCCGCATAGCTCCATTTGTTGTGTACATTAAATAATTATTGTCACATTTAAAGAATTATTGTCCAATTTGACCATGTTATGGGATATAAGTGACGCATTTTCAAGTTTTTCAGGCATTAATTTAGTTTTAAATAATTCTTGTCCAGAGTTGAAACCAGTTGAGTATTTTTTTCTTCTGCCTCCGGCTTCCGACTCTCCTGCTCGCCGGATAATAGCCCTAGGTTAAGTTATTATACTGGATTAGCGGAGATGCTCATCTACCGATAGTAGTAATTCGGGCTTGATAAGCAAAGAATATTAAGTCTCTTGCTTTTTCTTGTAAAGTCCCGTGATTGGACTGTACCTCAAATTCAATACTAATTCTCAATCTTGATTATGGAGAAACCTGGCAGCTGACTCAAACCCTTTGGTAATCGATGAAGCCCATTGAAGGTACTCTTCGAGATCCAAATTTAATACCTCCTCTCGATGAAAAGTTACTCCTGGCAGTTTTTCTGTCGGGCAACCTTGATTCAGGGCTTTGAGGCGTCGTGCATAACTGCTAGAAAGTACGATCGCTTGCAAAAAATCGGTATTTTTTAACAAACGCAATACTTTAAATTGGGCAAGATGTTGTTCGCGTAAAGCCCAGTCGGAGCGCAGATCGAATTCAGTGGCGGCATAGGAAGATGTCAGTAGATCGAAGTAAGTCAGTTCGCATTGCGGCTTTTTATTTTCCTCAAAAATATAACATACGGCTTCTTTAGGTAGTTCTTCACTCAACACAAAAACGCCCATCTGGTAATGCTCGAATTTCTTGATTACTTCGGCTTCAAACTGCTCGACAACGGCTAACTTATCTGGAGCGTATTTCCAATATTTGCAATAGCCACTACGCCACTGGGGGAAGTTGAAGGTTTGGGAAACCGGAAAGAAACCCATTTCATATTCTTTTTCTGGAGAAGAATAGTCGATCGTCGGTTGTCCTGGTTGGCGCAGCTTTTTGTCCGTCTTCAAACTAAAAATTGCATCTCGGCGAGGGGTGTTGGGATAGTCGAGGGCTAGTTTGATATCGAGATAAAACCAACGTTCTTCGGGTGGGTGGCGCTTGCCGAGATCGATCGATACGGGTTTGCCGGATAATAAAGCCATTAACAAGCTGGTTAGGCGTTGCTGTCCGTCGAGAATCAGGTATTTGGGAATTGGCGTTTCATTGATAACGACGCTTTCTACTAGGCGGGGTTTGAACTTGATTTTGGGATTGCCCTGCTTGAGAAACATAACTACTCCGATTGGGAAGCCCAAAGAAACGCTAGCCAGAGCGCGAGAAATCCGGTCTTCGTTCCAACACCAGGAGCGTTGGAAGTCTACCAGTTGAATTTTACCTTGTTGAGTATCCCGTAGCAGGTCTAAAAGCGGAATTTTGGTGATGTCAAAGGTGGAGATAGAGTTCATGCTATTACCTAGAGCTGTTGATTCTGACTAACAGATTTTGTCAATCTTACCAACAGCTTACATAAGCTAATTCCCCAAAGTTATGATTTATTATCATTGCTTTTTCCGGTCTAATTGAGTAAAATTTTGGTTTCAAAAATTCCCCTGATTAGATGGACAAAGCAGAACTTGTAAAAACTCTGGGAACTCGTCAAACCGCTCTAATATTAGATCTGCTAGTGTCAAGTACCATTTGTGGTAAGCTTGCGGTGACTGATGAGTGCGACCTTGACTAAACCAACTATGGCAGGTGCGGATATCGACCCAACAAATTTCAGCAATGAACTCACGGCTGACATCCCACTTGGCGCTAAACTTTTGATGATCTATTTGGGGCTGGGCATAGATATATGCTCTTAACCTTGTAAATTGCTCGTCGTTTAGGGGTCGGGGATATGAATAGTTACTCATTATTTTGCTTCCAACAGACATTCAATTTCATCCACAGATAAAAGCCAGTTCCTCTCGCGACACGTCCCAATATTTCAGAAACTCATCGAGTTCCATGAGATGTTGTTTTAGGGGCTGGAGATACAGAGCAAACGCATCCCAGTGTCTCTGAGTAGGAGTTTTTGGGGCAATAGCCATAGCTACGCTCATTGCCATTTGGCAAGAAAGGGAACTATCGTATTTTAGTTGAGTTGAAGGGTATAGGTTCGGTTTTCCAGGAAGCTGCATTGGTGAAAACCGAACCTATAATACCAATTTCATTAAATGTTGCTACAGATTCTTCTTCCCCTGTCGGCTCTCCCGTACAAAGGCGTGATAAGTTTTACTTATCATTAGAAGAAAGGTTGAGCAGAGCAAAACCCAAGGTTTTCACAGTAACAGGTTGGTTTTCGTACCTCAACCCAACCTATTTCGACATAACGAATAAGCCTCAAAGTATTATCCTTACTTGGTTCCATGAGTTCTATAGTTTCCTTTTCTTGGGCAGTTATTGCGAATATTCGCAATAACTGCCAATATTCTCATTAAGTGTTCTAATTGACACATTATTGACGAATGAGGAATTAGCTGTAACCAATACTAGAAAAGGATTTGAACAGGTTCTCTTACGTCGAACTCAGGTCTGGAAGAGTTTCAATGATTTAGGACTGAACTGAAAACTCTTCTGGATCAATACCGTGATTGACCCAGCGAATCGCTTCGCGGGCAGAAACGATATCCGGTGGTACTCGTAAAACGTGAATGTAACCCGTGCTGGGACAAGTCATTTTTAGCAAATGGACGGGTTCGCTAGAAATTTCATCTCGCCAGATTGCCCTCTCTCCTCCCTCGTCCCAATCTTGCCCGTCGTAAACTTTGAGTGTGAAAGGTTCGAGATAATTAGCAATCCGGAGCAATGTATATTCTGCCCAAGAGTGGATCTCTTCCATTGCTAACTCCTGGCAGAGTCGGGCATAACCAATATTTTGAATCAGGATTCGCCTCAATTCTGCATTTTGTTCTTCTAACAACCATTGGGACTGCCATTGCTGGTGCGGCAGTTTGCCCCAGTTTTCTGGTAATATGACCCCGTGATAGAAATAAGATCCAGAACCATCTGCAAACTCAATGGCTGGCGTTCCTGGTTCGGCATGGAGTTGTTTCTGCTCGTTTCGTGAAATTCTGATCGGGCGATCGCAAACTGCAACAAAACCCGAAAACTCATAAATCCAACCACAATGTCGAACAATTGAGGAGTAGGCATCCCATAGTCTTGAATCGTGCGGAAAACCCACGGAAATACATAGTTCGTCCCAGCTAGCAGCAATAGCCTCTGTTTCTAGGGTTAACAAATAACTACCTCTTCCTAAAGTTAGAATAAATTGATTATTCAAAACAGCCAATCTTTTTTTTAAGCAGATTTTCCCTAAACTGTGTAAAGTATTCATCCTGTATGTGATAAATATCTTTTAGTATCCTTGAGCTTGAACTTATACATCGGGCATATTTTTCAGGGAACTCTTTCATAATAGGGCTATAAAGAATAGGATTGGTATCCAATTTATTCGAGATAGACATTTCTGTTATTGAACGAAAGGATTTCCCCAAAGGATTCCAAAACACCAATCTATGAATTGCTTGTCTTGTGGTTCTATATTGATTTTGATTTTGAAAATCAGGGTCTTGCTCAGCAGCAACAGCACTAGAATAGAAACGAATTTCTGGTGCTGACTGATTAAAAGCAGAGTATGCCTTATTGATAGCTTCCCTTGCTTTGTCTTGATCAATACGGCTGTGTAGCAGGATGGCTTCCCATTTTTGTTGATATAACGGAGACAATGTTTGATATTCGGTCAACAATATTTCAAGCAGGTTTTCAAGTTCTGTAATACTCCTTTCAAGAGATTCTAATTCCATTTCATCAATTAAGGAATCAATAACCAATATTTTATTTTTCCGCAAGGAACGGACTGCTTCTATGCTCAATGCCTTACGAATTCGTTCGGGACCAATGACCTGAATTAATATTTTCTTCAATTCTTCATCCTCCTCTCCCAATAACCATTGAGGTTGCCATTCGTCGCTTGGTAGCTTTCCCCATTTTTCTGGAAGGGCAACTCCATGATAGGCATAAATTCCAAAGCCATCTGAATACTCAATGGCTGAGGTTCCTGGTTCGGCATGGAAGCGTTGACAAGTTTCTTTTTGCAGTAGAGAATCAGGTGTCGCAGGTGTAAACAAACCACTTAACTCGTCAGAAAAACCTTCGTAATCTTCGGTTGCGATCCTGATGGGGCGATCGCAAACAATCACACCGCCGTGGTTAAATTCATAAATCCAACCACAGTGCTGAAGAACCGGAAAATAAGTTTCATATAATTTTGAGTCATACCACAAACCTAAATCCATGCATAAGTCACACCAGATAATGTCAGTTAGGTGATCATCAATGCAAAAGCTCGGATTATAGGTGTCGGCTATATTTTTTGAATTTAGTTGCCGTTTACCACGAAAATATTTTTCTTCAAAGATACCCCGCAATGCTCTCACCGTATTCATTTGGAATATGTCAATTGTAAAATTTCTAGTATCTTTTTGATCTAGCAATCTTGCTTCGTAATCCAAAGACCTAGACAATGACCAAAAAAGCATAGCTCCCAAAATAATGATTGGGCTGACGGAGCTTGATTGATGACTTGGAATAGGAAAATTAAATTATCTAGATAAACTCGCCGATACACTTCTTCTGGGGGAAACATGTGATCATTCCAGCTAATAACATCTGGCAGCAAAGTAGAAGGACTTTGTTGATACCATGTATCTTGCTGAGCGGCATCAGGACTGGCATAAAAGCGAATTTCTGGTAATGGCAGATTCAACACGGAATAAACTGCATTAATGGCCTCTTTTGCCTTGCCTTGGTCAATTCTCCCTGTCTGCAAGAAAAGCCCTTCCCATTTCCTTTGGTACAAAGGAGCTAAGTCATTGCATGTAGACCATAATTTTTCTAGTTGTTCAGCTCGTTTGGATACATTATCAGTCATGTAATCTCTCCCAGCCACTTCGTAGTATCAGGTCTGCGTCGAAAACCTGTTGGTGGATCAAAAGATAAAACTCAAATTGCAGGTCAGAAAAATGTCGAATCAAGGCAAAATTTCGTCAACTCTTTCAATCACAAACATATCGTGACCTTTCTGTTTCATCCCTTCGTACTGCTTGGAATTCATATTCTCGCTGAATCCGAACCTCCCAATTTCCCTGCGGAACTTGAATGGGCTTGTGTTCTTCGTGAACTAAGGTTGCAAACTCAGAATGCACTTCTAGATAGAGCCTACCGTTCACTCCGTACAAATCTGCCGAACCATCGTAAATAGAATGTTTGTGCCCTGTCACTTCTCCTACAGCCAGAGTTAAATGGGGAAGTTTTAGCTGCCCCAGCCTAACCTCAGAAATAGGAACTAAAATGACATCCCCTTGACGAATTGGTTTACGTAATTAATATAAAAGTGCAAGATAAGCAAAAAAAAAAGTGCGGGCGCTCCCTTGGTGTGGAATGAACCTAAACAGCGGGTTAGTATGTCGATCATGCCAACGGGTATCAGAAATTTTGACGCGATCGCTCGGAAGCATGGTCTATCAAAATCCGAGCTGGTTGAGCGGATCGTTCGCGGCTACTTTATATTGACCCCGCTAGCTTCACCTTCAGAGTCGCCGGGGGAAACTGAGGTCGATCGCACCTAATATTTTTTGGCGCACCCGTTGTGCCCGGTTTTAGCCGCAACTCTTTATCCTAGCACAAAAATTTACACTTTTCCGAGATAACGGAAATTCCCGATCGGTTATTTGGCGGGAGGTGGGTGGTTCGTTCTAACAAAAATCCACGCATTGATATGTGGTTTTTTTGACCTAGCGATCGCGCCAAAAATTCCCTAAATCAGCCAACCTTGAATTTAGCCGCAACTCTTTATCCTAGCACAAAGCTTAATGCAGCGGCTATTCCCGTATCACCTAAACTTGCTCCATGTGTAGCAGGTTTTAGCCACCGATTCAACAAAACTCTTTATAGGCTTTCATTCTGTCAATAATGTCAGCCGCTTTACCCCATTTCAAGTCATGACGAGCCTGTTTAAACCAAGATTTTTGCTCTTAAACTTTATCGAAAGCAGCTTCACTAAAACGATTTAAATGTTCAGTAACATGGTAAAAGTCTAATAACTGCTCGGTTTTATGAATCACGCCTAATCTTTCTAAGAGTGGTGGGATATGTTTCCAGATCCATTCAGCTCCATCAGCTATAAGTAAAATCTGAGCGGCGTAGGTAATACCCAACGAAACTAAGTGCATTTCCTTCTTTATTGATTTTGTCAAAAATAGATTCAATTAAACCACCTGCCTGGGGAAAAGCACGCAAACGCCGTAGAAAATTTAACTGTAGTGAAATTTGTTTTAAATGTTCAGACTTAAATTATTTTGCGCGGTCTGTGAGCATATATTCAAAAATTCCAAAAATCTCCCAATTTTTGTCAAGATTGTACTCTGTACCGTAATGCTTTGGTAAAATTACATGACGCAGAGCTAAACCAACTTCATGGGAACCAGCAGGTTCAAAACCTAGGTAGAAACCCGTGACACAACCAGAGTAACTATCCATTACCAAAGTAATATATGGACGACCGATAACTTTCTTGTCTTCTTCGTCAACTTTCTGACGATGGGGGGATGGGCGTAGTCCGAATACATTATATCTCTTCACGAAACTTAACACAGTGCTGAGTTGAGACTTGACTGCAAGCGTATACCGTCTCTGATAGACTTAAAGACTGGTATTGCAGATGGTAAAGCCAGTATCAAGCAGTTGGGAGGAAGCACTTCGTGGAAAATACACTAGGTTTAGAGATTATTGAGGTTGTGGAGCAAGCGGCGATCGCTTCTGCTCGGTGGATGGGCAAAGGCGAAAAGAACACGGCAGACCATGTAGCTGTGGAAGCTATGCGGGAGCGGATGAATAAAATCTATATGCGGGGGCGGATAGTCATCGGTGAAGGAGAGCGGGATGAAGCCCCGATGCTTTACATCGGGGAGGAAGTCGGCATCTGCACTCGTGAAGACGCCAAAGCATATTGCAACCCAGATGAATTAGTTGAGATTGACATTGCTGTTGACCCCTGCGAAGGCACTAACCTAGTTGCCTACGGTCAAAACGGTTCAATGGCAGTGTTAGCGATTTCTGAGAAAGGAGGCTTGTTTGCCGCGCCTGACTTCTATATGAAGAAGTTAGCCGCTCCACCCGCAGCCAAAAATCATATCGATATTAATAAATCTGCCACCGAAAACCTGAAGATTATCTCCGAGTGCATGAACCGCTCTGTTGAGGAACTGGTGGTAGTGGTGATGGATCGCCCTCGTCACACAGAACTGATTCGGGAAATTCGCCAAGCTGGGGCAAGAGTGCGTCTGATCAGTGATGGTGACGTTTCGGCTGCCATCTCCTGCGCCTTCTCTGGTAGTAATATTCACGTTCTGATGGGAATTGGGGCAGCACCAGAAGGCGTGATTTCAGCGGCAGCTATGCGTTGTTTAGGCGGACACTTCCAAGGACAGCTGATTTACGATCCAGAAGTCGTTAAAACTGGGTTAATTGGCGAAAGCAAAGAAGGTAATATTGCTCGGCTTAAAGAAATGGGAATTACCGATCCTGACCGAGTTTATAACGCCGAAGAGCTAGCTTCTGGTAAAACAGTGTTATTTGCTGCTTGCGGGATCACCCCAGGAACACTAATGGAAGGCGTACGGTTCTTTAAAGGTGGCGCACGCACTCAAAGTCTGGTAATTTCTAACCAGTCACAAACAGCACGATTTGTTGATACTATTCACATGTTTGATGAACCCAAGACGATCCAGTTGAGGTAGTATTCGTTAATTGGTGATTGGTGATTGGTGATTAGCCTTTGTGATTGGGGAAGAGGCGATTTTTGATTATTTTTATTGATGACCAATGACTAATGACCAATGACCAATGACCAATGACCAATGACCAATGACCAATGACCAATGACCAATGAAATTTAGTGATTAGCAATTAACAAATAGCAAATGAATATTGCAGTCATAGGACTTAGCCACAAAACAGCGCCTGTAGAAGTGCGGGAAAAACTGAGTATTCCAGAACCGCTCCTCGAAAGCGCTCTAGCACACCTGCGCAGCTATCCCCACGTTGACGAAGTTGCCATTCTCAGCACCTGTAACCGTTTGGAGATTTACATCGTCAGCAGCGAAGCTGAGCAGGGAGTTTCCGAAGTAAGGCAGTTTCTTTCCGAGCACAGCAAGTTACCTTTACACGTTTTGCGGCAACACCTGTTCATTTTGCTACACCAAGACGCCGTGATGCACCTGATGCGGGTGGCAGCAGGACTAGATAGCCTGGTGCTGGGAGAAGGGCAAATTCTTGCTCAAGTCAAACAAACTCACAAACTAGGTCAACAATATAACGGTATCGGTTCGATTCTCAACCGCTTGTTCAAACAAGCTCTGACTGCTGGCAAACGAGTCCGCACTGAAACCAGTATCGGCACTGGCGCTGTCTCTATCAGTTCAGCGGCAGTTGAGTTAGCCCAGATGAAAGTGCAGAACTTAGCCGCCTGTCAGGTGGCAATTGTCGGTGCTGGGAAAATGTCGCGACTGCTGGTACAACATCTGTTATCTAAGGGCGCAGTACAAATTTCGATTCTAAACCGCTCCTCTCGACGGTCTGAGGAATTAGCTAGCCAGTTTAAAGATGCCGAATTGCAACTGTATCCGCTTTCAGAAATGATGGCGGTGATTGCTAATTCAAATATAGTTTTTACTAGCACTGCTTCTACAGAACCGCTGCTGAATCGGTCAAAGTTGGAAAGTGTCTTAGAACCGCACCGCTCTTTGATGCTGTTCGATATCTCTGTACCTCGCAATGTGGATGCAGATGTTAACGATCTAGAGAATGTCCAGGCATTTAATGTCGATGACTTGAAAGCGGTGGTGGCGCAAAACCAAGAAAGTCGTCGCCAAATGGCAAGAGAAGCAGAGTCACTGCTGGAAGAAGAGGTGGAAGGGTTTGATGTCTGGTGGCGATCGCTGGAAACAGTTCCTACTATTAGCTGCTTGCGGGACAAAATGGAAACTATCCGCTCCCAAGAGTTAGAAAAAGCTCTGTCACGACTGGGCACGGAATTTGCCGAAAAACATCAAGAAGTTATCGAAGCTTTGACACGCGGTATTGTCAATAAAATTCTGCACGATCCGATGGTGCAACTCCGGGCGCAGCAGGATATTGAAGCCAGACGCCGAGCCATGCAGTCACTGCAAATGCTTTTTAATCTGGATGCAATAAGCGTGAATCAAAACACTTGAGTCAACAGGAGTCAGGAGTTAATTAGTGGGGGATTCAGACCCGCCACTAATTGACTTCCAAGACGAAGAACGCCCTACTAAGACCGCCTGTTCATTCAACATCACCCATGACCTAGTCTAGTGCTATAATGGCGGCTATTAATTTTTACAATTTTCATACTACTGGCAGAGGAATCATAAATGATAAAGAATTTTTCGGTAATTGTACCAGCTTATAATTGCGAAAATTTTATTACCAGAACACTGTCAAGTATAGAAGAAAGCATTCGGTTTTATTACGAAAAAGATAGCAATTCATCACCAGTCAAGGCAGAAGTAATTATTGTAAATGATGCTTCTACAGATCGGACAGTAGATGTAGTTAACGAGTTGGCTATATCCAAGCCACATTATAAGATTCTCAGTCATAAGAGTAATGGGGGTGCGGGAGCAGCTAGAAATACAGGAGTAAGGTTTGCTGAAGGAGCAGCGATATTTTTTTGTGATGGGGATGATTTGTTTTTACCAGAGCATATCTATGTATGCCTGTGGATTTTAAATCATTCTCTCCACCCTGAAATAAAGCCGCCGCTTCCCCCAACTCTTCCCCAAGCGCTGGCTGATTACCTCCAGTCAGTAAAATTACCCGATCGACCAGTTGATGCAGTAAAAACCAAACTAAAAATTAAAGATACCATTCATCCTTATTGGAAAGAAAATATAGAATATAGTATACCTATAAATATTTGTATAAAAAAACAAAGTCACGAATTAATTGAAGGCTTTTCGGAAGATTATGCCAATCAAACATTAGGTGGTGAGGATATATTATATAGTCAGTGTATGCAGGTAATGTTAAATATTTTCAGAGTAGAATTAGAAACAGTTGAATATGTAAGATATCCAGGTAATAGCTTCGATAAACAAATAAATAAATTTCAAAACGAACCTGGTAAGCATCAAGAAGATATATCACCTGAAAACAAAAAGTTAATTGAGCTAAGAAATACAGTTTTAGAACAGAGGTTGTTTTACCTGCAAAATAAATTAATAATAACATCAAGGCAAGTTGCTCAGACCGTAACCCAAGAGCCACCTGCCTCAATCATGCCAAATTCCAGTATTTCTGAAGCAATAGAGCTAGCGATCAAGTATCAGAAATCAGGGCGCTTAGTACAAGCCAAGCAATTATACCGCCAAATTTTATCGCAGTCACCAACTCAGGAGCAAATATTATATATACTTGGTGCGATCGCTCATTTAGGTGGTAGAATACCAGAAGCCGTTCTTTATTACAAACTAGCTCTTCAGATTAAGCCAGACTTTACAGAAGTCTACAAGCATTTAGGAATAGTTTTGCAGCGACAGGGTGAGGTTGCCGCAGCACAAGAATATTTGCAGATTGCTCTTGCTTTTGAGCCCAACTCATGGGAGGTTCACTATAACTTGGGCATGGCTCTACAACAGCTAGGACAACTAGAAGCGGCAATCGCCTCCTACCAACAGGCACTGGCATTAAACCCTAAGTGTGCAGAAATTTATCATCAACTGGGAAAAGCTTTCCAACAACTGAAAAACTTCTCCCAAGCAATAGTTTCCTACCAACAAGCTCTTGTACTCAAACCAGTAAAGGAAGAAGTTCACTTTAACCTAGGGCTACTCTGGGAACAGCTTGGGCAGCTAGAAACAGCTATCGGGTATTATCACCATGCTACCAAACTCAATCCTAAGTTTTTTGCTGCTTATATCCACTTGGGTAAGGCTTACTGGCAACTGCGGCAAATTGAACCAGCGATGAGTTACTGGGAGAAAGCTTTTGCCATCAATCCCCAAACGACAGAATTTGAACAGATACGTCGCCTGATTGTTGAGCAGCAACCCGCACATCCTCTACCCTGGTATCTTCTGGGTGTCACCGCCTTCAAGCGGGGAAATTATCAGCTAGCGACTGAGTACATCGGTAAAGCAATTGCTATTGAGCCTGCTAACGAAATGTTTTACAATAACTTAGGAGCAGTCCAACTGAAACAGGGGCATCTAGAGGCGGCAATGGCTTGTTATCAACAAGCTCTCTTAATCAACCCCAATTACCTGAAGTCAATTCTGGTGTCGGTAGTTGACTGAATAAATTTGTTAGACTGTAAGAATTCAGGAGTGTAGGGGCGGTGCCCCCGTGCCCGCCCGGATTGTAGGGGCGGTGCCCCCGTGCCCGCCCGGATTCAGTAGTCAGTCAAATTCTGCAATCTGGTTCATTTTATTGAGTAGGGCAAATGAAAAATTCAGATTTATTAAAAGAAGTAGTTAATAATTTAGAGCAGGATCGAGAATCTTTACGGATTAAAAAGCTGATTGTTTGTGTATGCCAAGGAGTTTGGGAAAATGATACTAATAAACTTAGTAATTTAGACTTTCCAACTTGTATCGAAGAATTGCAAGCCAAAAATTCTACTTTAGAAGAGTTAAAAATTTCTCTATATAATGTTGTAAAAACTTTAAATAAGCCGCAGCAGTATGCAGCAATTGCTAAAACGATTTATAGCAATGTAGGCAGATTATATTCTAACGTTCCCAAATCTAATCAACCGCAAGAGCGATCGCAATTAAACAGTAACCCTGGTAATGACCCCACTGCTCCAGTTGAGTATGCTACACAAGGCTCGTTCAATTCCCAAAAACATCAGTCTACTAGCCCAAATCGACGAGCATATGATAAATTTGATTTGCGGCTGGAAGTGATGAATTATACCAATCCACTCCGGGCTAAAATTCTTTTGTTTTCTACACTCAATTACCCCTTTGATTTTAGTAATCAAGATTGGTCAAGTTTGAAGGCTCAAGAACTTGACGATTTGCTGAAAAAGCTGTTCCGTACCTGCAAAACTCTGACAGATTTAGAATCTCAGCTATATAATACTGCTAGTATACTTAACGACCCAGATGAAAATACTAAAGCGGCAAATGCCATTATTCAATCCCTGAAACCTTTTTATGTCACAGTTAAGGCAGATGGTAAACCAGGGCAAGCATTTGTGGGTAATGCTGATGAAGAGATGATTACAAGGGCGAATAATGCTGAAGGACTGACACTGGATCGGGTTGGTGGTAAAAATGAAGATGATGATAATACCTGTCAGGTTTTGTGATTCTAGATCGCATAATTATAAAGCGTCAGAGATTCAAGAGAATTATAGAAGAATTTCAGGTTAAATATATGGATGCTAATGAACTTCTGGGGCGATATGCAGCAGGAAAAAAAGAGTTTACTGGCGTAAACTTGGGTCTCGCCAACCTGTTTGGTGCCGATTTGATTGGTGTCGTTCTCATTGAGGCAGATCTGCATGGTGCAAATTTGGTTTTTGCATACCTAAATCGGGCGAAGCTGTTTAAAGCCAATCTGACGAGTGCTAAGCTGAGTGGTATCAACTTGTCGCAAGCAGATTTACGGGATGCTAAACTGCATGATGCAGATTTGCATGGGGCAATGCTCCAGGGGGCAGACTTACAGGGAGCAGACATAAGTTTGGCAAATCTGCTGGATGCTAACTTAATGTCCGCAGTTCTGCGTAACGTTAACCTTAATGGTGCTAATCTGACTGGTGCATGTCTTCGCGGTGCTAACCTTCGTGAGGAGAAAAGAGTTTACAATTCAACTTTGCGTGGTGCCAAAATGCGTAAAGCCGATCTACGTGGTGCAAATTTTGCTGGTGCCGATCTGTCTAAAGCTGACTTGAGGGGTGCCAACTTGAATCAAGCCAATCTGCGTGGTGCAGACCTAAGTGGCTCTAACTTGAGTGGTGCTAACTTGAGTGGTGTACTGTTGAGTGATGCCAACCTGAATGATGTTTTTCTGTGTGATGCTAATCTCAATAATGCCAAGCTAGAGCGGGTATTACTGGTAGGTGCCGATCTGACTGGTGTCAACCTGGAAGGCGCACTAATGTCCGATACTAAGCTAAATCAGGCTAAACTGATTAAGGCTAACTTGAGATCTGCCAGACTCAATCGGGCCGATCTCAGTCGAGCAAACCTACGTGAATGTGATTTGAGTGAGGCGGACTTGGTTGATGCTTACCTTGCTAGGGCAGACCTAGGAGGTGCTAATTTAACTAATGCTAACCTGATTAGGGCTGAACTCAGTAGTGCTAATCTGCTTGGTGCCAATATGAGTGGGGCAACCATGCCCGACGGCAGAGTTGTCTCTTAAGCCTCACCATTGCCAGGAAATATTAGGGCGTGAAATAATCCTTGTAAGGTATATTCCTTAGCTTCCACATCCACACGCCCCAGCAGTCTGTGACAGGTTTCGGATGTTTGAGGGCCGATAGAAGCAATGCAGACACCATCTAAAGACACCCCGCCTGCGTGTTCTAACAGTTGACAAAAATTCTTAACTGTTTTAGAACTAGCAAAGGTAATCACATCTACTTTTTTGTTCTGTAGAGCCTCTAAAGGTGAAATGCCGTTGACTGAGGGTATCCGCAACACACTTATATCTGGACAACGGGACTCATAAGCCGCCACCTCTGTGACTTCTGCTCCCTTAGCGGTTAATTCCTTTACCAAAACTTCTCGCCCTCCAGTTTCTACTCTAGGAAAGAGAATCTTTTTACCTACAGGTGGCTCTGGGAAATTTTTAACTAGAGAATCTGCTACAAAGTCCGGCGGGATAAAGTTAGGCTGTAACCCTCGCTGTTTCAAGCTGGTAGCTGTTTTTTTACCAACAAGGGCAATTTTTAGATTGGCTAAAGCACTGATATCCTTACCCTGTGCTTCTAGCCTGTCAAAGAAATAGTCACTGCCATTAGTAGAAGTGAGAATCAACCAGTCGAAGTTTTCTAAGTGAGCGATCGCCTCATCAAGCTGTTCCCAACTTGAAGGAGGACCAATTTCTAAGGTAGGCATTTCTATTACCGTCGCACCCTGTTGCTGGAGGAGATGGCTAAATTCACTTGACTGCCCAGCAGCGCGTGTTACCAGAATAGTTTTACCTGCAAGTGGGTGATAATTTAGGGGTGAGGGCATGGTTAATTTTAAGGCCGCGATCGGAACTATGAGGAACTAGCAATGAACGGCTCGGAAAAGTTGGAGATGGCGTTCGCGGAGCGACTCAGCAGGAGCATCAGTGAAAACCAGAGCCTCTTGGTTGTGGGACTCGATCCCAATCCAGAGATGATGCCTCTGCGGTATGGCAATCCGGAAGACACAGATAGCCTGATTAGTAGCTTGTTCCAATGGCTGCAATTCGTCATTAACCAGACTGCTGACTTGGTTTGTGCTTACAAACCTACCCTCGGCTTCTATGAAGCGTTAGGTGCGCCTGGACTAGAACTGCTTGAGCAGGTATTACAAGCTATTTCGCCAAACATTCCAGTTATCCTGGATGTCAAACACGGCGATCTTAATACCAGTTCGCTCTTTGCCAGGATGGCGTTTGAACGGTGGCAGGTGGATGCCATCACCCTTAGTCCCTATGCTGGACAAGACCAAATTGCTCCCTTTTTGGTTTATCCTGGCAAAGCAGTATTTGTATTGTGCTGTACATCGAATCCTTCCGCGATCGCACTCCAAGCCTATCCTACTCCAGAATCACCACTTTACTTACAAGTGGTGAAAGAAGCGCAAACCTGGGGTACACAGGAGCAACTGGGATTAGAGGTAGGGACTACAAATCCAGAGGTGTTGAGGAGGATAAGGGCTCAAGCGCCAGAGCGGATTATTCTGGCTCGCAGTATTTGGCAGGGAAACACCGATCTAACCCAAATCCTAACAGCAGGCTTAAATAGTGGTGGCGACGGGCTACTCATCCCCATTCCCCAAGACATGCTCGGAAACGAATCCCTAGGTGAACAAGTTCGATCGTTGCGAGAACAAGTGAATCAGGTAAGAAACCAAGTTATCATTGAAGGGGCTAGCTGCGAACTGTGGCTATCTAATGTCTGCACGCTGAATCCTCACCCTCACTTAGATTTAATTCTGCAACTTTACGACATCGGCTGCATTTTATTTGGCAATTTTGTTCAGGCATCAGGAGCCACTTTTCCCTATTACATCGACCTCCGAAAAATCATCTCTAATCCCCAAATTTTCCATCAACTTCTAAATGCCTATGCCGAGATTTTGAAAGTCCTCAGCTTCGATCGAATTGCAGGAATTCCCTATGGCTCGTTACCCACAGCCACTGGGCTAGCTCTACACCTCAATTACCCAATGATTTTTCCCCGTAAAGAAGTCAAGGCACACGGAACCCGTCGGCTCGTTGAGGGGAACTTCCATCCAGGTGAAACAGTGGTGGTGGTTGATGATATTCTTATAAGTGGCAACAGTGCAATGGAAGGAGCAGCTAAACTCCAGTCGGTAGGCTTAAAGGTTGAAGATATTGTAGTATTTTTAGACCATGAGCAGGGGGTTAAGGACCGACTTCGAGAAAACGGCTATCGAGCGCATTCAGTTTTGACGATCTCCGAGGTGGTAGAAACCCTGTACCAAGCAGGTCGGATCGATGAAGGACAATTTAATATTATAGCGCAAGTTCATTAAATTGGGAGCAACCCGATGTATGCAGATATAGGTTTAAAATAAGTATTCTCAACAGCGATGTAGTACAAAAGCAGGCGATCGCTGATCTAACATTAGCTGAAGCAAAAACTTGTGTAAACATAACTTTTTGGTGATTTAGCTTCATCCAATAGAGGGACGCAATCTGGATTTTAAATTTGCTCTCATAGAAGAGACGGTAGATTGTTGCAGCATCAACAGGAGGGATTGAGGTGAGGGAGAGTCAAATTACTACGGAGCATCCTATTCGGCGGGGTTTCGGCGGAAAATATTTGTTGACCACTTTTATCGCTGGGCTGATTCTTGGTATAGCTGGTGGTGCATTTGTGGGGTGGTTTGCTCATCGGTTTTACTACCAACAGCGTTTAGGTCAAGTTCTGCTTTGCCAACAAAATCATGCGGGGTTACCAGAAGTTCAGATGAAGACTATATGCGGTTCTGCTTTTTAAAGCTTTTTTAAAATAACTAAGTTTCAGGCGATTGCCATTGAGATGAAGGTGCGATCGCCAGAGACTTTGTTGAGGATGAATCTGTCAGAGCTATCTAGTAGAGACTATCCGAAGGCTACCAGCCGTCTGCAGGACAGTTTGATGAGTCTTAATTTCAAGGATTTGGGGTGTCAGTAAATTTACGTGTAGCCAAACCTCCGTGCGTCAGGCGTTTTAACTACTTCTCCAATCACAATCACTACTGGTGAGAGTGATACGCCTGCTGTTTGCTCAACTATATTTCCTAACTCTGCTTTCCAAACCTGTTGTTGAGGGTATCCCGCCCAACGGATGACAGCTATAGGTGTTTGGAGCGATCGCCCGTGTCGCTGCAATTGGGATATAATTTCTCTAAGTTGACTCCCACCCATCAAAATTACTAGGGTATCTATCCGCGCTAGTGCCTCCCAATCAAGGGCATCTGGCTCATGGGCAGTAACAACTGCAAAACATCGACTGAGTACGGGATCTGTCAGGGGAATTCCTGCAAACATTGGAGCTGCTAGGGCTGATGAAATTCCTGGAACTACCTCATAATCACAATTGGCAGCTATCAATGCCTGAATTTCTGAGGTAGTGCGACCAAAAATAAAGGGATCTCCACTTTTTAGCCGCACTACCTGCAAGCCTTTATTACATTGCTCAACTAACAGGCGGTTAATTTCTGCTTGCGGTGTCGAAGGTTGTCCACCTCTTTTGCCGACATCAAACTTGAGGCACTCTGGTGGCACTAGCTGTAATAACTGGGCATCCACCAAAGCATCGTATACTAATACCTCTGCTTGAGCTAATAACTGTTGAGCCCTCACAGTTAAGTAAGCGACATCCCCAGGTCCAGCACCGACAATATAAACTTTACCGCTTGGCTTGGGCATTTTCACAAGCTTGTTTGACACTGTTCTAAAGGTTTACTATCAATTTGTGATAGTTCAACTTGCTGCAATAGAGATTTCCAATCAGAAAGCAAGGCTGCAAAGTACTAAACACATACTTGTAAAAATTTTCTTTAAAGCTGTAGAACTACCTGGCATATTTAAGGACTCCTCTTATTACTATTAGGACTTACCTTGCTACGAAAAAGAGTGATTTTAGGACTATTGGTAATTAGCAGCGATAAAAAAACTGTGTCAGCCCATCACCAGCCATGTTTTAAGCAAGAAGACAGGCGGCTGGGAAAATCAGGTATTCCAGGAAGAAGAGTTTCCAGATAAATTGGTAAAAGCGTGCGATCGCACTTTTATCCTGTAAATCTACCCTCATACTCCGCCACCACATCAAGCCCAGTGCCACTAGATGAGTGATAACCAGAAATAAGTGGTTTACCTGTGGTAGCCACAGAAAACCAGCGACAACCATCCCCAGATAACAGACGGTTAACACCCAACGCGCCAGATTAAAAACTGCTGGTGTCCCCAGTCGGATAGTGAAGGTAGTTATATTATACAGGCGATCGCCCTCAATGTCGGGGATATCTTTAAAAATGGCGATCGCAAAAGTAAACACTATAACAAACAGAGTCAGAGCCCAAACCACAGAGGGAATGGTGGGTAGGGCTTTTGCACCAGCCACCCAGTTGAAGTGCAAAAACAAACCTAAATTGACAATAGCTCCCCGCACCGAGAAAATGCAAAGCGCCGCCCAAAACGGGAACCGCTTTAAGCGGATAGGCGGCAAGGAATAAACCGTGCCAATTGCTAAACTGATCCCAACCATTGCTAGCAAAAACGGTCCCATTAACCAAGCCAACAGCAGAGCCAAGATACCTGTAACAGCGACAATTAGCTGCCCTTGCCGTTGAGAGAACTCCCCGGCGGCTATAGGAAGATGGGGTTTATTAACGCGATCGATTTCCACATCTTCCAGTTGATTTAGCCCCACAATGTAGACATTCCCACACAAACAAGCAATCCAAGCACCTAACACTTGGCTTACTTGGGAGATGTTAAAGCCAGTGAAACTTACAGCTAAGGCTATAAAATACAAACCTACCACACTTAGACTGGTGCCAACAATAGTATGGGGGCGAGAAAACTTCCAAAAGGCATATAACCAATTATGCTGCTGAACTGGGTTAGCTTGAGATGAAGGAGCAAGGGATGGCATTTCAGTTGATACTAAACTCACATCAGAATTATTCCATACTTCGGCGTAAGCGCTCAACTCGCAGCTACCTTTGCGCCCTTTGCGTAAACCTTTGCGCCCTTTGCGTTAAAAAAAAAAAAAACCAGATGCCAAAACATTCAACATGACACCTCCTTAACCTTTCGTAGCACAGAGCAAGCCAAATTTAATCAAACCACGCTGATAGCCTCGACTCATCAATCCTAAAGAAAGCGCAGCCTGAATAGTTGTCCAACCACTAAGGAGTAAACCTACAATTGCCCTGACATTGAAACTTGAATTAATTACATCATCCCAGAAAGGAGCAACAGCTTGGGACCAATCTGCCGTGCGAATATTCTGGAAAGAAACTTGGTGGGCTATATCTTCATATTCTGGCAGCGAAATTACATAAGGTAAACAATAAACCCGGTAAATATCAGCTAAATGCCTTCTCTCATCAGAAGTTAGCTGCCCATGGGGGGGAGTTAAAGAGCGATGGCACCAGGTTGCCATAATAAAAGTTCCCCCAGGCTGCAACACCCGGTAGCACTCCTGCAAGAACTTGCGCTTATCAGGCATATGTTCGCCACTTTCCAAAGACCATACTAAGTCAAAAGAAGCATCAGGAAAAGGCATATTCAGGGCGTCTGCTACCTGAAATTGAGTTATAGAAAGAGCGGACTTAGCGCGTTCTGTAGCTCGACGTGCCTGCACTGGGCTAAGGGTGATTCCAGTAGCAGAGGCATTAAACTTTTGGGCTAGGTAAAGAGAACTACCGCCAATCCCGCAGCCAACATCGAGAATTTTCAGAGATTGCTGCACCTGTGCCCATTTGAGCAATTCTTCAATCAAGTCTATTTGTGCCTGACTGCGATTTTTCTTTTGGTTGCCCTCTGCACCATAATACCCGTGGTGCATATGTTCGCCCCACACATCCTCCCAGAGTTGGGAAGATGCGTCGTAAAATTGCTGAATTTCTCGATATAAATTTGTAGTCATTTATCATTTGCTATTGGATTGTGCAGAGGAAGTTGCTCTTTTTATTTGCTGCATGAGCTTGTCAATTTGGTCTGCTCTTGCTTGATTACCCTGCTGGCTGAACAAGTTCTTAGCTTCCAGCAGAAATACACCTGCGTCTTCTGGCTGGTTAGACTTTTGCATTGCTATTCCCAAACTATAGAATGCGTCCGCTAAATTGGGATTGATGACAATTGCTTCTTTGTACTGGGCGATCGCTTGTGGTAGTTGTCCTTTCCGCTGATATGCCACTCCTAAGTTATAATGAGTTGGAGCGTCGTCGGGTATTAGCTGGATTGCTTGCTGCAATGCATCAATAGCAGCATCATACCTTCCGATTTCAGTCAACGCCACTCCCAGTTGTCGGTAAGCCTCTACATTTTGGTGATCGCGGGTAATTGCCTCTTTAAACTTGGGGATCGCATTCCTGTAATCTCCTTGTCGGGCAAGAATTACACCCAAATTATACTGAGCTTTATCCAAATTGGGATCGAGATTTATAGCTTTACTCAATTCTTCCTTGGCTTCCGGGAGATTGTTTTGTAGAGCCAGGAGTAATCCTAGTTGATAGTGAGCCATAACCAAGTCAGGATTGCTGTTGACAGCTGCTCGAAAGGCGACTATCGCTGGTTCTGTCTGCTCTTGTTTCAGTAATAGCCGCCCCAAGTTATAGTAAGCTTGACTATAGGAGGGGTTGATACCAGTTGCTTTACTATAGGAGGCTATAGCTTCATTTATATTCCCTTGTGCCTCCCGAATCACGCCTATGTTATAATAAGCTGCTGCTAAGTTGGGATTGGTCTTTAATGCCTGCTGATATTGAGCGACGGCGGCATCGCTTTTTCCTTGCTCAGACAAAAGCAAACCTAAGTTATAATAAGCCTCTGCCATTGATGGGTTTAGGCTAATAGTGCTTTGGTATTCGTTAATTGCCCCAGATCGATCGCCTTGCTGGGCTAAAATATTCCCTAACAGGTAATGAGCCATAGCCATATTGGGGTCAATACCAAGCGCCTTGCGGAAGTCCAGCACCGCTTGCAGGTAATCTCCATTGTTATAACGCCTCAGCCCTTGTTGAAACAACGTAGCAGCATCAATATCTTTTGAGTAAACTCCGTCAATTAGCTGCTTGGTTCTAAGGTGTTGCGGGACATTTCCCGCTCTGGCTGTACTGGCTCCAGTCAGAGCGATAAGAGCAGCAGCAAGGACATGAATGCATGTGTGTGTTTTTAGCATAAGTATAAAAATGCACCACTGAACTATCGGCGAGAATAATTAAGCAATTTTGGCTTCAGGCAATATTAGCATAGCATCGCCAAAGGAGTAGAAGCGATAGCGCTGGTCGCGAGCTACTTGGTATAAATCTAGTAAACGCTGACGCCCAATCATGGCACTCACCAGCATCATTAAACTAGAGCGAGGCAGGTGAAAATTGGTAATCAGCCCCTCTACTATCCGCCAGCGGTAGCCCGGATAAATAAACAGCTCGGTTTTGCCACTAAATGCTCGGAGTTCCCCATCAGAGGCTGCCCCCTCCAAAGCTCGCGCCACGGTAGTGCCCACCGCAATAATCCGCCCTCCCCGAGACTGGGTTTCTTGAATTAAAGCCACTGTTGATGCGGGTACATCCACCCATTCCCCATGCATCTGATGAGTAGTAATATTTTCCACTTCCACCGGACGAAATGTACCAATACCGACGTGCAGTGTTACATAAGCCTGTTCAATTCCCTGTTGGCGGCATTGCTTTAATAGCTCATCGGTAAAATGCAGCCCTGCTGTTGGTGCTGCCACCGCTCCTAATCGTTGGGCATAAACTGTCTGATACTGTTCCGGCTGAGATTGGGACGCTGTAATGTAAGGTGGTAGTGGCATCTGCCCGAAGTGCTCCAACAGTTGGTTAAAGGAAACACCTCCTGGAACCTCAAATTCCAACAACCGCCCACCTGTAGCATCATCCTTCGCCAAAACCCTCGCTCTGAGTTCAGGGATTTCACTTCTCATCAGGGGAGCGTCAAACACAATTTCTGCTCCTACGTTGAGGCGTCTGCCTGGTTTAACCAAAGCGAGCCAACAGTTATTTTGCCGCTCTTCCAGCAGTAACACCTCCACAAGGGCTCCGGTGGACTTTTTACCATAAAGTCGAGCCGGGATAACACGAGTGTTATTTAACACCAGCAAATCTCCCACCTGCAAAAACTCCGGTAACTCACGGAAGACGCTGTAAGTATAAACTGTAGGAGACTTCACCACCAACAACCGGGCACTATCCCTAGGAACTACAGGCGTTTGAGCAATCAGCTCCGCAGGTAGTTCATAGTCATAGCTACTTGCTAACCGATCTAAGTTTATTCCTGCCATTATGCTATTCTACTAAGAAGTCCTTGTTCAAATAAACTTTACAATTGGGTAAATCTCCCCAGGTAAAATCGGGGGATTCTCCCCTATGCCATCTCAGAATCCTTTGCAAGAATGGTGTTATAGGATTTGCTCTTACTCCGAAAGGGTCGTACAATGGAATATGTATACTTTCTGGCGAATGCCAGTCTGACTCTGCGGGTGGTTGAGTCCCTGCACAACAGGCCCCAGGTGCCTGTTCACTTTATAACGGTGATACATCAGATCGATGGTTGGGTGGTGAAGATCAAAATGAATCGATCGCTAAACCCTCAACAACATGGGGACTTTAGGGCATTTATGTCCGAACATGGAATTCCCTATCAACCTGAAATCCGCTTGCAAATGGCGCTGTGGAGTTTAGAAACTGGACAGTCACCAATCGATGTCATGCGGCGTTATCAAGTAGCCGTAGTTTCTCATGGTAAGCCCGATCGCACCGAAATTGAAGCGTTTCGTCAACAGTTTACCAGAGGGTTGGGTTATTGTCCGGAAACTTTAGCTTAATTAGCTACTAGCTGCGAGCTAATCAAAAGCTGACTGAATGTAGTGTTGCACAACGAGGTGGTAATCTTGACGTTCTGAGCTTGGCTTGTAACTAACAAGTGCGACATCAAATCGGCAAGGGAAACTTGCCCAATCCGGGTGGGCTGCTAAAAATATCTGAGCCACCTGCAAAATTTTTGCTTGTTTTTGTGGGGTAATTGACAGTAAACCATTGGCATCCCAATTACCCCAACGGCGCGTTTTTACTTCAACAAACACCAGAAGCCTCTCCATAGACGGTAGCTCTGGACATTGAAGCGCCACTAGGTCTAATTCTCCCCATCGACAACGCCATCGGCGATACAGAATTTCCCATCCCTGAGCCTGCAACCATTGAGCCACCATCTCTTCTCCCAGTTCACCAATATCAGCCATGAATTTTTGTTTGTAGATGGTAACTTATTGGTACTATAGATCTCGATAGATGTTTAGCCGTAGTTAAAATTAACATGATGCGTAGGCAATGGCTGAGTATACCAGTTGTAGTATTCACTTCAATCCTAGTTTTAGTTGTAGGTATAGTGACTTTTGGTGCTTGCGTCCCCCCTGCTTCTGCTTTAGAATACAACAAAGAAATTCTGGTTGGCAGCAATTTTTCAGGGCGGGTACTCACCGATTCTAGTTTTACCAAAGCAAATCTCCGCAACAGTAATTTCAGTCATGCAGATTTGCAGAGAGTTAGTTTTTTTGCCGCGAATTTAGAATCTGTCAACTTTGAGGGAGCAAACCTTACCGAGGCTACCCTAGATTCAGCCCGCTTTATTAAAGCTAACTTAACTAATGCTGTACTCGAAGGTGCCTTTGCCGCGAACGCCAGGTTTGATGGTGCCATTATTGACGGGGCAGATTTTACCGATGTCTTACTACGTAGAGACGAGCAAGCAAAGCTGTGTAAAGTTGCCAAAGGCACGAACCCGACTACAGGGCGTAACACCCGCGACACTTTAGAATGTTAGGAACCCTAAAAAAAGGCTCGTAGTAGGGGCAATCCCCCCGTGGTTGCCCTGGACTTTAGTCCTTATAAGCAATGCTACTTAAGGTTCTTTACCATTTCTAGTGTCAAAATGCCCATCGGTTTATTCACGGTTAGCTGCATCAATTCTAACCACTGTGAACCGATTAAAATTTCGGGAAGCTCGTCCCCTACATGAACCGCAATAATAAATTCTTGCCCGGACAAAACTACCTGACCTTCATAAAGGTCGAAAAACTCCGAACTTCGCGCTGTCCGCATCTCAACTTCTGGCGTAATTAAAGACCAGCCTAGAACTTCTATATCTTGAGAGTTAATTGCTAGCCAGCCTGTTGTAAAACCAGTGTCTAACAGCACTTCTACTGTAAAATTATCGCCGTTAGCTGCTATCAATTCCATTTCCAAGAAAAGTTCGCCATTTTCTCCAAAGCGACCTTCTATCATATCGTGCCACAAACACCCGACTCATTGAGGCGGAATGCTGTTAATTTAACATTGCGAGCGCCATAACGTTCGCGAATTTTCTGAATGATCCCTTCTAATTTGAGGTCAAGTACATACTCTCCGCTATCCGGTTCAATTGCGATGAACCAATTGTAATGAGTTTCGATCAGTTCCGGGCGGATTCGCTCAAATATTTCTCGGCAGCGCAAACCAAACTTAGTTCTTTCAGCTTTACGTCGAGCTAACTCCTCTGGCGGAATCGTGTATTCGGGGAAGATTCTGCCCCGTCGCGGCTGCTGCTTCTCTGATAACTGGGTCATCTCATTGACAAGTTGCTTGGGGTATTATTTTAGGCTAGCAAACTTTTCCAGTCATGTCAATACTCCTTTGCTCCGTTCGGTTGTTGCAACTGAACGCCTGCCGACTGTGCCCCTACTCCTTTAAATGAGCGGTAGTTGAATGACTTCCGATAAGGGGAATAGGCGTTCTGTCTCTAATTCTCTAATCCGTCTATCGGCCTTATAGAAAGCCTCTATACAAGGATTTTTATGTTCCCGAACCGTTGTAATATCGAGCTTTTTGTACTCCTGCAAATATTTACTGCGGAGTTTTTCCCACATCACCTGCTCCATATTTGCCACAGCTACCTGTATCACTAAGGGGCGACGCAGGATTTCTTTCTCTGTTTTTTCGTCTATATGGAAAAGGTGAGCCACTTGCGCCATTTCCACAGGGTACTGGATACTGCGGTCTTGCAACAACGAGATTAACCGATCGGGCTGAGATT
This sequence comes from Oscillatoriales cyanobacterium PMM_0019, assembly GCA_949127975.1. GTDB lineage: Bacteria > Cyanobacteriota > Cyanobacteriia > Cyanobacteriales > CASBRB01 > CASBRB01. The sequence continues at coordinate 30,127 of CASBRB010000150.1, forward strand.
CGCCCTCTATTTCTAAAATTCGTTGCCACAAAAATCTATGGTGAGAAAGGCTGAAACATAACTGGAAATCTTTTATATATTCCGTTTCAAAAATATTGTAAATTTTCTGTCGATGTTCTGGAAAGTGCAGGTAAATCAGCAAAAGTAAAGCTTCTGCTTGTTCTAAACGATAACGAGCGTCAGAAACTGCTAAGTCTGTCTGAGGGCGTTTAGACTGCTGGTTTTCCTGGCGTTTATAAAGCAGTTGACTTTTTCGCTTCAGGATACTTTTAATTAGCTGCGGCATCGGTTGGGAATTGTCCTGCTTGAGTAGTTCTTCCCAATAACTGGCAACTTGGTTTTGGAGATTTTCTGTGACGACGCGCATCTGTCGAAAATCACTCTGGCTGAGTTGTTCTGCGCAATACTTGATATAATGGGTGAGGGTTTGATCGTTGGTAATGTTACTGAGTAACTTCACGATCGCCCCAACAACTTCGAGAAACTGATCTCCTTGCTTGAGGTCTTTTCCTAGTAAAACTTGCTGAATCTGCCAATCCAGCCACAGGGGAGCGGTTTCTAGCAGTTCTCGATATTTTTCTGGAGTGGCGATGGTATGAATAAATTCGTCGGCGTCTTTGCCATCAGGCAGTTTGAGAATTCGCAACTGCAATTGTCCCGTGTAGGCAAGACGCGCTACTTCTGAGATCGCCCGGAAAGCAGCCTTATCTCCGGCGGCATCAGCATCAAAGTTGAGTATAATCTGTTTAGAGTCGGTGTAACGCAGTAGTTGCCGCACCTGGTCTAAGCTCAGAGCAGTACCCAGAGATGCTACTACATTAGTTATACCGCAGGCATGGAGAGCGATCGCATCAAAATACCCTTCCACCACTACCGCTCGATCCTGCTTGCTAATGGCATCACTAGCTTTATCCAGGGCGAACAAAGTTTTGCTTTTGTCAAATAATTCGGTTTCGGGGGAATTGAGATACTTCGGCTGCTCGTCGCCCAGACTTCTGCCACCAAAGCCAATTATTCGTCCTGGGGTGTCGTGGATGGGAATCATTAGGCGCGATCGGAATCGATCGATATAACCATCACCCGACTTTCGTGGTAAAATTAAACCAGCCTGCTCCACTAACTGTAATGGGTAGCGTTTAGCTTCTACTAGGTAGCGGTAGAGAATTTCCCAACCCACAGGGGCATAGCCTAGCTGAAATTGTTGAATTGTTTCTTCCCTCAGATGTCGAGTTTTTTTTAGATACTCTAGAGCCTGCTGCCCCTCAGGTTGGCGCAGGGCGTGTTGATAAAAGCTCGTTGCCACTGCCAGAATCTCATAGAGTTGTTCGCGAAGCGACAACTGCCGTTGAAATTCTTGCCGTTGTTCTGGTTCTAAAGTTTGTACTGGCACCTGGTAGCGTCGTGCCAAATCCAGGACTACCTCTGAAAAGGAGCGCTTCCCTAGTGCCATCAAGAACTTGATGGTATCGCCTCCGGCTTGACAGCCAAAGCAGTAGTACATCTGCTTAGCTGGAGTTACGCTGAAACTAGGCGTCTTTTCCTCATGAAACGGACATAAGCCTACATGAACCTGCCCGCGCTTGCGTAGCACGACGTGTTCAGCGATAACATCAACGATGTCAGCTCGCTGTTTAACTTGCTCAATTGTATCTGGATGCAGCAGGGGAATTTGCATATTTGCATTTTTACATATTTAAAACTTACGCACACGGGCATATATAGGGGCAACCACAGGGGATTGCCCCTACTAACCGCTATATGTAGTGTAGTTGCGTAAGTCCTAATAAAATTTCCCACTTGATTAATTAATAATCAAATGGGATAATTTATAGTTTTGTTATGTGCTTTTCCAGGTACCTTATTTTTTTATGATGCAATTCCGTTATTTAGCACAAATTAGAAGCTGGTGGGGCCAGCAACTCTATGCCAAATAAAGACAGCAATTATCGCACCTAAAACTGCCACAATTATGCCAGGGATGCTGAAGCCAGCAGCTGCAATTGCTAGATGCCCTGTAGTGAAAAAGGTAGCCAGGGTTCCACCAACGAAAGCTCCGACGATACCTAGTAAAATAGTACCTATCCAACCACCACCACCTCTGGCTCCGGGATCGACAGCTTTAGCAATAGCACCAGCGATCAGACCTAAAAGTATCCAGGCTATAATGTTACCCATTGCTTTTGTTCCTTCTCAATGCGTTTATCTTAACAATTTAATAGTAGCAATTTTACAAGAGATAGTTCATCTATCCAATGACGGAATATTGGTCAAGATAACATCTACCCAATGACGGAATATCGTCAAAATAAATGTATGAAAGAAGAATTGACACTCTCCCGGTTGAAAACCAGGAGATTCTTAGTTCATTGAGTCCACTTAAATTAAGTTCCTTGCGGTACAAAACCTGCGAGGTGGTTCTCTCCCTAAGCTTTAACTTCCCGTGTGCCCCACGGTAGTTGGATTGCTCCAAAATTTGTTTGAGTTTAAATGCTGGTCGTCTAGTTCCCATAAAGATTTTACCTATTCCTGGGCTGAAAACTAGAACTGCGGAATAGAACCTTATATCTTCAATTGTCAAGGTTCAGCGTTTGCCATTAGGCTACTAGGTTTTTAAAGTGGTTCATTACCTTGCCACTATAATTACTATACCAATATATGATTAGTTATGTCAACACTTTTAGAGTAAATTTAAAAAAAAAATGGCGATTGAATCAGAGTACGATTTCATGCCCAGTTAAAACATGGGGGCTTTCATGCTCCCGGACTTATAATGGTAAAATTAGTGCAGCTACGGTTATGGGCAGTGCGATCGCCCGAATGCACTATACTGCAATGATGGCAGCCGTCAGCTTCCAACATACTCCCCAGTAGATGAAACAAATGTTTCCGGTATTAGACAACTCGTTGCTGGCGGTGGCGATTAGCGTTGCTACCATAGTCATCCTGGCTATAGCCGTAATTGCTTTCCTATTAGAGCAGCGGATTAATCTTGAGATTGCTCAGACTGATACAGCACGTCACAGGGAAGAACGATTTCACTCGTTAGTCCAAAATGCCTCCGACATTATTGCCATTCTTACTACTAATGGCGTAGTTAATTATGTGAGTTTATCCCTGACTCGGATTCTGGGCTACGATTCTCAAGATTGGTTGGGTAGAAAAGCTTTGGAGTTCGTCCATCCGGATGATTTAGTTAAAGCAGAGCGCCTGTTGCAAGACGCCTTCGACTATCCAACCGCTAACATTACTGGCATACTCCGGTTAAAACACGCGGAGGATGACTGGCACGATTTTGAAATAGTTGTGAATAACCTGCTCAACGATTCTAGTGTGGCGGGGATAATTATAACTTGCCGCGACATCACCGAACGTAAACAAGCAGCTTTAGAACTGAAAAACCGATTGCAGCAGCAAGCAAGTATAGCACAATTTGGGCAGCAAGCTCTAGCTGGCACAGACTTGGACACGTTGATGGATACAGCAGCCAACACGATTGGGCAAACTCTAACGGTAGAGTACAGCGAAATTTTAGAACTCTTGCCAGAGGGTAAAGAATTGCGCTTGCGGGCAGGCATCGGTTGGCAGCCAGGGATAGTGGGGGAACTGCTGGTGAGTAACGATACCACGAACTGGAGGGGCTATACCCTGGTTGCTGGGGAGCCAGTAATTATCGAAGATTTGCGTACCGAAATCCGGTTTAGTGGTTCGACACCGCTGCATCATGACAGAATTGTCAGCGGCATGAGTGTTATTATCCCAGGTAAGAATTGCCCTTATGGTGTTTTAGGGGCATATACCACCCAGCTACGTAAGTTTAACCCAGACGATATTTATTTTCTGGAGGCGATGGCGTCGGTGCTATCAACGGCAATTGAGCGCAAACAAACTGAAATGCTACTGCATCGGTATCGACTGCTTTCTGAACATACCCAAGAAATCATGTTATTTACCCGCTTAAACGGAGAAATCATCGAAGCCAACAACGCTGCCCTCAACGCTTATGGTTACAAAGCTTCAGAATTGCTGTCGATGAAATTCAGGGAGTTGCGGGCTGCACCTAGGCACTGCGTTATGCCCACAGAAAAAGAGCAGGCTAATTCAATGGGACTTATCTATGAAACACTTCACCTGCGCAAGGATGGCAGCACTTTTCCTGTAGAGATTAGTTCCCGTGGCACTCGGCTGGGGGGGGAACGGATGATTTTAAATATCATTCGCAATATTACTGAACGCCAGCGATTTGAACAAGCACTTTCCCGAGAAAAAGAGCTAGCCCAAGTAACTCTGCAATCGATTGGCGATGCTGTGATTACCACCGATGCTTTTGGCAGGATCAAGTCTATTAATCCTGTGGCTGAACAACTTACTGGTTGGCGTAAATCAGAAGCCCAAGGGCGACCTTTGAGACAGGTGTTCCGGATAGTTAACGCCAACACCTCTGAACCAGTGGAAAACCCAGTAGACACGTTGTTGAAAGGTAATAAAGATCCAGACTCTAACCTGTTGCAAGGTAACCAAGATGACAGTTTTACCGACAACACGCTGCTAATGTCGCAAGATAAGCGGGAGTTTGCCATAGCACTGTCGGCAGAACCTATTCGTTCTGATAAAGGTGAGATTATGGGTGTGGTGCTGGTATTTCGTGATGTTACTGAGTCTCGTCAGATGGCACATCAGTTATCCTGGCAGGCTAGTCACGATCCTTTAACTGGGCTAGTGAATCGGCGGGAATTTGAAAACCGCTTGGCAGAAGCTGTAAATAGTGCCAAACAGAAAAATATGCAACACGCTCTGTGTTATTTAGATCTGGATAAGTTTAAAATAGTCAATGATACTTGCGGTCATGCAGCAGGGGATGAACTGTTGCGTCAGGTAACTAACTTACTGCAAGCTCAGGTACGCAAAAGCGATACAGTCGCTCGCTTGGGGGGTGATGAGTTTGCGGTGCTTGTGCTAGAATGTTCGTTGCATCGTGGGCAGACGATCGCAGAGAAGATATTGAGGGAGATTCAAACCTTCCGCTTTGTGTATAATGAGAAGACCTTTTATATTGGTGTCAGTATTGGCTTAGTGGAAATTAACCAAGACACGCCAAATTCTTCCTACATTTTGAGCGCCGCAGACTCAGCTTGTTATTTAGCTAAAAACGAAGGGCGGAATCGCATTTGTATTGGTTCTAGATAATTATTTGGAGCTAAAGACGCGATATTACTTAGTATAGAACCGGAGGTGCATGCCATAAAGGAATCAGGAGTAAAAGCATATATGATGCATAAATCGGGGGAAAGCGATGTCTTTTCAGATCAAACACGGATTGTTCAAGCTTGATTTTGACTTTGATTTTAACGATTATCACGCCATTATAGGCGTGACAGTTGATGCAGATATTTATACTATCCAGAAACGCTATAAGCATATTGCTCGAATTCTCCATCCCGATACTTGCTCAGCCGTAAGCGCTTCGGAAAAAGAAAATGCAGAGCAGTTGTTATCCAAGCTGGTAAATCCAGCATACGACCAACTGTCTAAGACGAGCAATCTGAGGGAACATCTTACCCTACTGGAGCTCCTGGCTAGGCGTCTGGCTAGGCAAACAGATAAAATCACTATTAAAAGCAAACTCGCCAAGCAGTTTAACCAAGCTAGCGGCGATTTACACGCCTTATACTCTAACTATGTGCAAAAATTAGCAGCTATCCAGTATGACACCCTAGAAAAGCCATAGACGTGATTGGTATTCTTAGTGAATTGAACATGGTGTACTTGATAAGGAAAGAGACAGGTAGTTCGATTCTAAAGTCAGCCCTACCAACTGGAAAAACCCAAAACGAAACTGGTGGTAAGTCTGAAGATGATAAGGGACTAATTAAGCGGGAGTCCTTGGTCGATCCTTATATGCGTCGTGCCACAACATTTCTAGCCGATCGCAATTTTAACAAAGCAATTTTAGAGTTGCGATCGGCTCTGCATTTAGATCCTAAAAACGCCAACTGTCATAGTTTACTGGGGATGGTTTATTTAAAACAAAATTTGGTGACAATGGCGAAGATTCACATTAACAAAGCCTTGGAATTAGACCCTAAAAATGCCAGAGCATTACAAGGCAAAGAAATACTAGACAAGCTGCCTCAAAAAGCAGCGGATAGCAAGGCAACAACCGATCCACAGTCGCCGCAAATCAAGGCAAATAAGCCTGGCGGTGGTTTATTTGGTGGAAAAAAGAATTAATGTTGTTTGTTGACGGTTAATCATAAAAAATGCGCTCTAACCAACTCAAACAAAAACTCAAACAGGGCCAAGTCGTATTCGGTCCCTTTATCAATTGTGCCTATCCCGCTTTTATGGAAATATGTGGGCACGCAGGATTTGACTTCGCTATCATTGACATGGAACACGGTGCCCTACACACACTGGCTGCTGAAGACCTCTGCCGTGCTGCCGACTGCGTGGGGTTGGCACCGATAATCAGGGTGCGAAAGAATGACGCGCCGCAAATCCAACGCGCTCTTGACATTGGCAGTGCAGGTGTACAAGTGCCACAGATTGAAACTAAGGCAGACGCGGAAGCTGTGGTGCGTGGTGCTAAGTACAGCCCTCTAGGTGAGCGCGGACTTTCATTTGCCACACGAGCTGGTTGTTACACAGCCGCAGGCACGCAAATTACAGACAAGATGAACTCCGAGTCATTAGTTGTCGTTCACGTCGAAGGCAGGTGCGCAGTGGAGAACTTGGCAGAGATTGTTAGTGTGCCCCATATTGATGTTATCTTTCTCGGTCCATACGACTTGTCCCAGTCTTTGGGTATTCCTGGTCAAGTGCGCGATCGGCGTGTTATAGACCTGATGAACACTGCTGTACAAATTATCCGTAATGGTGGGAAAACCGCTGGCACGTTTGCTGACAATCCAGAAATCGCCAAGCAGTGGATTGACGCTGGGGTTCAGTACATTGGGCTAGGCGTGGATGTCGCTATTTTCCTGCGAGCATGCCAGGAGTTAGTCAAAGCGATGCGTACTTAAATTTGCAGCCTA
>CASBRB010000151.1 GCA_949127975.1 Oscillatoriales cyanobacterium PMM_0019
GTTCCTGTTTCCGATTTGGAAGACTTCGCTAAACAAGGCATAATTAGTTCTAATCTTGCTCCGATTGTTCGGCATTTAAGCAAAGAACAGCGTCAGCAGTTTCAATTACTTCTTCTCTACCAGGCTCCTTTTTGTCGTGTAGAGGTATATCAGTTTCTCCATTCGTCACTGGGAGAATCTTTGCTGGGATTAATCGCACAGGGAGTTCGACCAAAACGAGGGACAGCCGATATTTTTATGTTGCGGGCAGCAATAGTTAATGCAGCTCGCAGAGAAGACTGTCAGTGCCAGAGAAATTCTGCAAGCAAATCTTTGTTAATGAAGAATGCAAGTCAACCTCCAGAATCCTGTAAGTTTAAAACTGCTTCGTCTTATGTTGATAACTCATCAGAAGGCTTGACACCCTTGAATGTATTGAAGAAATTTTTTACTTCAGGTGTAACCATAAATCGGCGTGGCTTACAATTGATGGGCGAGCTAAAAGACTTGATAGGTAAACCAGTAAAAGCGATCACAGCAATTGAACAGCAATCTCTAATTGAGGCATCAAAAGAACCTCCTCTGCCCTCGCTACCCGACATCAAGCAACCTGGAGCGGTGAAATGGCACAAGCAAACAATTACCCTGAACGACAAAAAACGAAACCGTACTATTATAGCCGATATTTACCTACCCCAACAGACCGAGCGATCGCCTCTAATAGTCATCTCTCACGGACTATTAGGAAGTCGGCAAGATTTAGCCTATTTAGCCGAACATTTAGCCTCTTACGGGTTTGGCGTTGCGGTATTAGAGCATCCAGGCAGTAACGCCCAGCACTGGTTGAATTTCCTTCAGGGTTTAGATAGAGAAGTGATTCGTCCCCAAGAGTTTATCGAACGACCCTTAGACGTCAAGTTTTTGCTAAATCAGCTAGAAAGCTCGTTTAAAGAGCAGTTGAACTTCCAAAAAGTTGGCGTACTAGGTCAATCTTTTGGCGGCTACACAGCTTTGGCGCTTGCTGGTGCTTCTTTAAATTTTGAACAACTGCATTCAGAGTGCCAAAACTCTTCAAAACCCGTGAACTTATCGATGTTGCTACAGTGTGAGGCTACCAAACTGCCACCAGCTAATTATGAGTTAGGGGATGGCAGGATTAAAGCAACTATGGCGATTAACCCGTTTGGTAGTGGGTTGTTCGGACAAGCGGGAATGAGTAATATCAGTACTGCCACCATGATAGTTGCTAGCAGTGCCGATGTCTTCGCACCAACTTTCCCAGAACAAATTCGACCTTTCAGTTCGCTGACTACCCCAAATAAATATCTAGCGCTATTAAAAGGAGGGACGCATTTTTCTACTCTGTCGGAACAAGGCGGAGTTTTACAACTCCCCTCTCAAGTTATTGGTTCACATCCAGAAATTGCCAAAGAATACATGAAAGCTTTGAGTGTGGCTTTTTTTAAAGTTTATCTTGCAGAAGCTCCAGCCTATAAACCTTACCTGATGAGTAAGTACGCCATCACCATTAATCAACCTCAGATACCCTTGATTATGGTACACACGGCTCCTTAAAAATGGAAGTCTTATTCTTTGACTTTTCTTATCTTCCGAAAAAAATCAATTTTTAGGAACGCTAATCAATGCCTACGTTTACCGAGGCCGAAGATTTTGAACACCGTTTAAGCTTCCGGTTAATTACCGCCTTGTTCCTAACAGGACTAGTTGTGTGGCATTTACCCGAAGCATGATTGCTGCCGATGTATAGCTCAACTCCGGGTTCATGATAAAATTATTTTTCATATTTTCTAGCCTAATCACTTCAATTTCAAAGGTATAAGCGATGAGCAGTAAAGATCGTCTATCTCAAGATTTACAGCAATGTACTGCCGACTTACATCAAGTTAATTCTTGGGCAGGACTGTGGCGTTTTAGTTTGCTCGGTCTGGTAGTTCTTAGCTTAGTAGCATTGGCATGGAATGCTAAACATCAACTTCTGTTTTGGAGTACGGGCATCTTAGCAGGGCTTTTCTATGGTTTCTGGCTGATCTGTACCCATGATATGATTCATCAGACGTTGACGGGATGGAACTGGTTCGACACCGTAATGCCCAGGTTAATTAGTTGGTTCATGTTATGGCCCTATGGAACCTATGCCCAACTGCACCGCTTGCATCATGGTTGGAACGGGATAAATCTGGAAGATCCCGAACGGATACAGTGGACTAAACAAGAATACCAGCAAGCTAGCCCACTTCTGCAATGGTACGTGCGCCACCAGTGGAGCATCGATATTTTTGGATTAGGGGGAATTGGGCTGATTATCAAAACTTTTACCAATGGGATGCGTTTCCATAAATTAGTGCCGCGCCTGCGCCAAGAGATGCTGCTGGATTTAACCGGAATGTTACTTTACCATAGCTTATTGCTCACCCTAGCAATTCTCCACGGACAACTGTTGCGCTATTTATTATTGTGGTTAGTCTTGGAACGGATGATTGGGATTGTGGTACAAGCGCGGGATCACTTGGAACACTACGCGCTCTGGGGTAAGTTCGTCAACCACCAACTGACGCAGCTTTATGCCTGTCGCAATATTAACACCAGTTTTTTAGTCGGATGGCTAATGGGGGGCTTGAACTATCATTCCGTCCATCATGCTTTTCCTGGCATTCCGTTTAATCGGCTCGGTACAGCATTTCAACGCATTCAAGGAGTATTGCAACAGCACGGTTTACCCCCAATGAGATTAGAGGAAGGATACATTAACCAAACCCTGTGGTTCTGTTCTCACCCATCATTAATCGGTCAGACTAATTCTGAGGAGGCAACTGATCGAAATCAGATGATTTCAGTGCAATCTTTAAGAAGGTAGCCTGAGGTCTGATAGCTTTTATTTTACCAATCTATGTCGTAGGCACACTGATGGCAGTGCGATCTGCCATTATTAAAACCTGAGTCCGAACCGTCAAAACCTTTAACTTCTTTCACCAAAGGTTTTCAGTATCACCCACTGGCTATCCCTGTAATTATCCGCTCTAGAGAGCGCTTGGTTGGGAAATAAAAACTACTTTCACCCAATAATCCGCCTACATAAGTCATGAATGACACTGCCAATTCTTGACCGTTCAAAAGTGACAGGTAGGGGTCGGCATAATCACTTCCTTTGAAAATGAAGGAAGCGATGTCAGTATCGATGAGGAGGAGACTCATAGAGTTTGGTTAGACCACCTCTTGGCGAGAAAGGCATAGGAAGGTGAGGAAATCCTCAATGGAGTCTTCTTCAGGCCAAAAATCAGCCGCAAGATCTTTGAGGTTATCAACAGTCGTGGGGGATTGGGTGGCGAGTAGCTCTTTGAGCGTGGTGGAATGCCAAAACTGGGTACCGAGGGTTTTAAGATCGGTTGGAAAATTTGGTTGGGAATTGAGAATTTTCAGCAGTTGCTGGCGCTCTGTGGCATCGAGCAGTTGGATGGCAGCTAGAGCGGCTTCAAATTGCGGAGTCATAGTGCAGCAGTTGATGTCTGATTCTATGCTATTTGAATTCAGGCGCGATCGCCCTTTCTCCCAACTGTACTGGAGTCCGAACTGCCAGATTCAGGCGACTTGCTGAACCAACTTAGTGGGAAACTGCCAAAAAGCAAGGTGACGCTGCGGGAAATGTTCGGCATAACGATCGCGTTTGCGAAATTCTCGGCGGTTCACGGATGGAACCTTATCAGCTAACGCTGATGAAGGAAGTAAGAGAATTCAAGAATTTAATGTGACACAAGTACTCGAAAAACCCGCAGAGCTAATACTAACCATCCAGCAAGCAAAAGCTCTGGACAAAATGGAAGAGTTCATCAACTGCCCAGAACAAAGAATGTTCGGGCTTTTTGGATACGCCGGTACCGGAAAATCGACAATAGTGTTCAAACTCGTAAGGACGCTACAAACAATGGGAAAACGAGTCGTACTCACGGCTCCAACAAATAAAGCTTTGGGAGTGCTGAAGAAAATAGCCGAGAAAAACGGCATTAAAAATGTGGGCTTCTGCACCATACACCAACTGCTGGGACTGGCACCAGTACGAAAGGGAACTGAAATGGTGCTAAAACAAGTAACGCCCGACAGCTTGCATTCCTACGACATCTTAATCCTCGATGAGTGTTCGATGATATCGAAGGAACTATGGGAAATTGTTGAAGAGAAAATTGAAGGGAGTTTATTCGGTAAAAAGATGCTAGTAATGGGCGATCCCGCTCAATTACCCCCCGTTAGCGGCGATGGAGAAATTAACGAAAAAAAATCCCTATCTTTCAGTGTTCCTAACAAAGCAGTTTTGACGCAAGTCGTCAGGCAAGGAATTGATTCGCCGTTGCTAGAGTTCGTAAGTAGCTGCCGAAAATCGGTAAAAGGAAAAGATGTATTCCAATACTTTAGCTTGCACTCCAAGGACAACACAAATGGAGCGCTAATAGTAAGTAAGGAAACCTTGCTAAAATACGCACTAAAGAAGTTCTCTGAAAGCTTCGATCGAGATCCGGACTGTTTCCGCATTTTGTGCTACACAAACAAAAGTGTAGATTATTGGAACAGCAAGATCCGAGAACACGTTTACGGCAATACCGAAAGATTCGTCGTAGGGGAAAGACTGATTGCTAGAAGTCCGGTTTTGGCTCCTGACGGTAAAACTACTATCTTGGCAACATCTGCCGAATTCGAGATAGTAGAAATCAATACAGACTTTTACGCTGGGTATTCAACTTGGCGACTGCTTGTAAGAACGGAGCTAAACGAACTACGACAAATCTTCGTTTTACACGAAGACAACCTGGAGAAATACAAAAAAGATAATTCTAGGTTGCTAAAAAATGCCAAGAGTAATCCCAACCTGTGGAAAACTTGGTACGAACACAACGAATTGTTCGCCCAAGTTAGAAACTGTTGGGCACTGACAGTACATAATTCTCAAGGTTCAACTTTCGAGGAGGTAGGGATAGACGGTAAAGATATCCATATAAAATCCCGAGGAAGAAACGGGAGCATCCGAGAGTGCAACCAACTCTGGTATGTAGCCACATCCAGAGCAAAAACAAGAGTTATCATCGCTCGCTAATTGTACATTAGTTCCCTCTGACAAGGCTGCTGACGCAGCCTTTTTTTAACTATAAACAGGCATATATCATGGTTAAAACTGCAACTAAAACCAAAGAAACCACCCAAGATACCGACTCAATACCTAATGATAACACTGAAAACACTCGCCAGCAGGATTCTATAGCTAACGGCTCTAAAAAATCCAAAAAAGCTACAAAAGAGACGACCGGACCCACACCGGAACAAGAGTTACCAAGTTCTAAAACACGGGGTACAGAAGCTAAAGCGGCGGAATCCAGCACTGTTAAGGAAAAGACTGCAAAGCCAGCAGCAGAACCGACAGTTGTTAGCTCCAACGTTCAAATTACCTGCTCCCAAGAGAAGCTCCAACAAGGTTTGAGTTTAGTTGCCCTTGCAACACCAACGAAACCGACCCACCCGATTTTAGCTAATACACTCCTAGTTGCTGATGCCAAGACGCAAGAAGTAACATTAAAAGTGTTCGACTTAAGCGTAGGCATACAGACTAAGTTCTCCACTAATGTGGTCAATGGCGGTGAACTGACACTTCCGGTAGGGTTGCTAGCAGAGATAGTAGAGCGATTCGACAGTCGATCGACCATAAATTTCAACGTCACAGGAGAAGAAAACAACCCAGTAGCCTCGATTAAAGCAGAGTCTGGAAATTACCAAATCAAAGGTATACCTGCTATAGAGTTCCCACCCTTGCCAGAAATCGCTTCCGGTTCCAGCATTTCCCTACCGATAGAAGTATTGAAAAATGCTATTAAGCGATCGATCTTCGCTGCTAGTATTGAGGAGACCAAACAGGTACTCAACGGAATTCACTTAACCGTAGATAAAGAAATAGTGCGATTTGCTGCCACCGACGGGCATAGGCTAGCAATAGTGGAAACACCAACTCAAGGAATAGGCAAAAACCGTGCTGAAATAGAACTGTTCGAGTTTACCTGCCCACGCACGACGCTACTAACACTAGAACGGATGCTTGCCATGCTATCATCGGAACAAGAAGATAGTAAATCAGCTCCCGCGCCAATTGAAATAACTTACGACTCAATTTCGGGAATTCTGGCATTTACTACCGCTGGAACGCAATTGCTCGGACGGTGCTTGTCAGGCAATTATCCAGATTACCAACAGTTACTACCCCGCGAGTTTAAGCGGCAAGCGGTTGTAGAAAAGCGAGTGCTTATCAAAGCATTAGAACGAATTGGTATCCTGACAGAGAAAAAAGAAAAAACTGTGAAAGTTGAATTCAACTACGAAGAGCAGGAAATGCGGATATCGATCGAGCGAGACTTTGGTTCGGGAATAGAAAGCATACCCGCTGGTATAAACGGGGATGGATTGACACTTGGATTTAATTTAAAGTACCTTTTGGATGGAGTAAAACAAGTACCGACATCAGAAGTACAGTTTGAACTGACTACGGAAACCGCACCAGCAGTGCTAGTACCATTTGGGAATTCCGATAACCCCGCTATCAGACTAGAAACCAAATATCTCTTAATGCCGCTACAGATTCATAGCTGAAATCTGACGACTAAAGATAGCCCCCCTTACGGGGGGTTTTCTTGACAAAAGATAAACCGTAACCATGCAAACTTTAACTACAAAATATCGTCCGCAACAGCTAGGTGATTTGTGCGGACAAGAAACAATAACCAGGACGTTAACCAACGCAGTAAAGCAGAAAAAGATTGCGCCAGCTTACTTATTTACAGGATCGAAGGGCACGGGAAAAACTTCAGCAGCCAGGATACTAGCAAAATCACTCAACTGTTTGAACAGCCCGCAACCAACCGTCACACCATGCGGGAACTGCTCATCTTGCCTCGCGATTGAGAAAAGTTGCAGCCTGGACGTGACGGAAATTGACGCGGCATCGCACAACGGTGTAGACGACGCCAGACAATTGATCGAACGGAGCAGTCTAGCACCAGTTCAAGGGCGCTACCGTATTTGGATTTTAGACGAGTCCCATTGCCTGACCAATCAGGCGATGAATGCCCTACTCAAATGCCTAGAAGAGCCACCCAACAATGTAGTATTTATCTTGTGTACGACAGAGGCGCACAAACTACTACCGACTATCATCAGCCGCTGTCAAGTGCTTAACTTCCGCTCCTTGTCGATCTCAGCCATAGTTCTTAAATTATCGCAAATTGCGACAGATGAAGAGATTGATATCACCGAGGAAGCTCTTGTGGCGATCGCTAGGAACGCCGAGGGTGGTTTGAGGGATGCTCTAGGGCTGCTCTCACAACTGAGCTTGCTAGAAACTTTAATCCATCAGTCTCACGTTCTAGAAGTGTCGGGGGAAATCGCTCAACCTGACTTGGTAGCCATCCTACAAGCAGTACGAGCCAAAGACATCTTCAGCTTATTAAAAAAATCGCGCGAACTACTAGATAGTGGTTTTACACCTGAGAAAATAATAGCATCGCTAATAAAAGTTTACCACGATCTAGTCATCGTCGCTCACTCGCCAAAAAGCGTAAACTTGACGAGCAGCGCTCTAGGACATGAGCAGATAACGCAACTAGCTGCCAGCGTGGGATACGATCGGATAATTGTAGGATTGGAACAGTTGCGCGTTTCCTCCTACCAACTGAAGCAAGCCCCGCAGCCCAATTTATGGTTAGAGGTGTGTTTACTAGGATTGATCCAAAACTTGCAAGTCAGCCCCGACAGCGGACATAAGAACGGGCATAAAAACGGCACTATCGCTATCGCACCTCACCCAGAAGCTATCTGGAACCAAGTGTTAGCAGCAACAACAGAGAAAAACCGTAAAATGCTTTCTGTGGCGATCCTTACAGAAATTTCCGGCAACTCGGCTACTCTGAGCGTGCCGAAAAAATACTTAGACAAATTCAACCGACTGGCTGAAAAAATTGCACAAATGCTCTCAAAAGTTTGTGAAGTGCCTATCGATCTGTCAATTGAGGAGTCAAGGGCATGATTACAGTCTTAGTTGGCGACGACGAACGCAGAATTAACAACTCCATTGCAAAATTCTCAGAAAAATTAGACCTTCAATGGAAAAGCTGCAATTACCACCGATTCCCATTTGCCGAGCTAGATAGCGCCGCTACTTGTGCCTTAAGCTTACCTTTTGGCACTGGTGCTTCAAAGCTAGTCGTAGTAGAAGGTTGCAATTTCAATCAACTCGATGAATCGGCAAAAGGGAGCCTAGAAATGCTACCAATGATTCCTACAGATACTCACCTAGTATTGGTAGCAAAATCGCTAGACAAGCGATTGAAAGTAGTCAAATCCTTGCTAGCAACTGCTCGTGTAATCGAATGCAACTTAATCCTACCCTGGCGAACCGATGAAATCGCTAGGTCAATTCAGTCCCAGGCAAGAAACTTGGGGCTAAACCTTGGTACTGATGCTGTTACCTACTTAGCAGAAGCCATAGGAAATGATACAGCTCGCGCTGAATCGGAACTGAAGAAACTAGCGACTTACGCGGGTGGGCAAAAGCTAACCCTCAAAGAAGTTTATGACCTAGTACCGGAGCAAACCCAAAGTAGCCTGCAACTAGCTGACGCTATCAGAAATGGAGACGTGGAGCAAGTTAGATCGCTACTCACAGAGCTATCAAATCGCGCAGAACCCCCTCTAATAATCTGTCGTACCCTACAGACTCAGTTCAGAACTTGGCTATGGGTAAAAACTACGATCGCATCGGGGATTAGGCAAGACTGGGAAATTGCCAAGGTTTGCCAAATAAACAATCCCAAGCGAGTGTATTTCCTGAAAAACGATGTAGCAGCTATGTCTATTAAGTCTATCGCCAGAGCGATCTCCCGCTTACTTGACTTAGAACTAGCCCTAAAACAAGGCTATTCCTATCTTCTCATGCTGACGCGACTCCTGGAAATCGCTCTCTTGTTTGAGCGTTAAATAAAAACCGGGCACGATTGCTCTTGGCGTTATCGTGCCCAATCGCTAATTTTCAAGGAACTTGAAAAATTTAGCTTTCTTGTTCAGCAATACGACGATAGCGCGGCTTCGCGGGAGCTTAACTTTCCGGCAGATCTATCCACCCGCCCGATCGCCTCTGATTTATGATAAAAGTGAGTGGCAGGAGGCATAGTCTATGCAGCCCAAGTTTCCGGGGATGAATCCGCCACCTTGAAAATCCCGAACTGTGGTCAGAGGTTCATTTTGGGCTGATTGCGGTGCTGGCGCGATACGCCTTGGGCGGGAAGAGTGGCATCAGATTACCAGACTTTGTAGATGAATTGAATTCTACTAAAGGGCAGTTTCTATCGATCGAAAGGCTCTATAACAGGATTAGTTGTTTAAAAGGAAAAAGCCCACTATGTCTAATAAATTAAATCATCTCCAAATCAAGAATTACCGCTCCCTTGCCAATGTCCCCATTAAAACTCATTCTCTCAATATTCTTTTTGGACCTAACGGAGCTGGTAAATCAACCTTTTTGGATACAATCTGGTTCGTGAGAGACTGTGCCATCAGGGGAGTTGATATAGCTTCCTCTTTTAGAGAGCATGGGATTGGTATCCTTTGGGATGGAGCCAATGAAGATGCAAATATTTCTATTAAGATGGAAACGGACTTAGCTGAATACGAAGTATCCTTTGGATACTCATCTGGAAGAATTGAACCTTTTGTTGGAGAGCAATTGTTATCTAAGGAACGCAATCTGATTTTAATTAAACGACAAATAGGCAGTGACAAGGCTGCTTTTTATAACTTGAAACTGGGACAAGCAGAATTGATTACTCTCAGGGAACCGGAAAAACTTGCTCTAACTAGGTATGTGGTTTTTGAGGACAGCGATCCAGAAGCTTCTGAGTTAGAAAACTTACTTCGTCTCGTGCGTTATTATAACTTAAGGGCAGCTTCCTTATTCAATCTCAGACGATATGGATCTGAATCTGATTCTACAGATCGCCTACAGGATAGATGTGAAAATCTCTGGTCGGTCTTGAGAAATCTACACGATCGGCGAGTTATTGATGAGCGGTATGACACCATCATGGATTTCATGCGAAAAAGCTTTCCATCCTTCGATGGTTTGTTTTTTGAACAAACGAGTCGAAATACAGTCTATGCCAATTTTTTAGATAAAAGCCGTCGCCAACCAATCCAAGCATCAGGAGTATCTGACGGTTATCTTCAGATGCTTAATTTACTA
>CASBRB010000152.1 GCA_949127975.1 Oscillatoriales cyanobacterium PMM_0019
GGGAGGGGCGGGGGGTGGGTTGGCCTGGGGTGAGGGCAATTTAGATTTGGCAGGGCTCACGATGATGCGTACTTACTCAAAAATGTGGGTAAGGACAAGCGGTGGTGTTCCCGATGATTGGAGGCAGAGCCTCCTTTCCAGCATTCCCAGGCAGAGCCTGGGAACGAGAAAAAAGGCTCTTGCCCCTATATATGCCCAGTATGCTACAGTACTGATATTTAAAAAAAATTTCACCATCTGATGTTGGGTTTCGTACCTCAACCCAACCTACAACGCTGAGAGCTTGAACAGAGGGAAACCCAAGGCTTTCTTTCCTCATATGTTGGGTTTCGTTCCTCAACCCAACCTACAACTACAACTAAGTACGCAAGATCCCTAAACTTTTGCTTCCAAAGACTTGAGATACTCTGTATTTACTCCCGACTCCCGTGTCAGGGCAATTTTGCCTGTGCGAGCAATTTCCTGGATGCCAAATTTGTTCAATACTTGCACAATAGCCACAATTTTTCCTGGATCTCCTACCACTTCCAAAGTAAGTGAATCTTCAGCGACATCTACGACGCGAGCGCGAAATATCTGAGCTAGTTCAATAACTTCCGCTCGATGGGAGCTAGTGGCATTGACTTTCACCAACATTAACTCTCGCTCCACACAGGGCGTATCGGTAATATCCTGTACCTTGAGGACATTGATGAGCTTGTAGAGCTGCTTGGTAAGTTGCTCAATTACTCGGTCATCTCCTGGCACAACCATTGTAATCCGGGAAATGCCCAAATGTTCTGCTGGACCAACCGCGAGGCTTTCAATGTTAAAACCCCGGCGGGCAAATAAACCAGCAATCCGGGTGAGGACTCCAGCCTCATCTTCGACTAAAACTGAAATAGTGTGTTTCATACTAGCTGGGGGCGAGATAAGCAAAGCACAAGACGCGCAAGCCTTGGGTGCTAAATTTCCATGTTATCGCGATCGATTAAATCTTTTTACAGGTAGATGTATCTTTTCTGCCTAGTGCTGATAATAGACTTGACTAAAATTTCGTGGAGTAAAAACACATATGGGTTGGTTACAAAGACTGTTTGGAATGGAAAAGCCGGAGGATGCTCAAGTAAACCCTGAGCCAACGTCGTATGACGCATCAGCAGCGGCTGGAGCAGAGGCGGTTCCCCCAGAACGGATGGGCTTTAATGGGGAATACGACCAAAGCGGTTTGGCTAAGCGGGTGGCGCTGGCTTTCGATGAAGATGGCTCCCTGGACGATATTAACAATCTTTATGTGGCGCAGACTGGCGGCACAGTAGTGTTGAAAGGTTCAGTCCCCAGCCAGGATATACTTAACCAGATGGTTTCGATCGCCCAAGGTGTACAGGGAGCCACGGACGTGAACACGGATCAAGTCACTGTTGACGGCTAGATTACTGGCTGCCCAAGCGTTGTATCTAGGCACTCAGTCTTAATCCAATCTAGAAGAATTTGGTTAAACTGCTCTGGGCATTCATCGTGGGCACAGTGCCCTGCATTGTCCAGAGCAACCAGTTGCAGTTTGGGGTTAAGCTTGCTGAAGCGACGGTATAAACCCGGAGGAATCATCCGGTCTTGACAGCCCCACATCAGGAGTATCGGAATTTTTAAGGCAGGCAGCACATCTTTAACTTTAGGACCAAAATCGACACCAACCATCGCTCTAAGGATGGCAGAAAAAGCGGCAGCGGCACCTCGATCGCCAGCAGCACCAACCAGAATTTCTACCAATTCATCGGTGACAGCAGTGCGATTAGAATAGGCTAATCCTGCCCAATTGCGCACGATTCCTGGGCGTCTTACCACATAAAATATGCTTTTTAAAAGAATTGGGGAAGCAAATAGGCGCTCAAAAGAAGCTATTGCTGGTTGCAGCCACTTGGGGATCGTATCCTGTCGCGCCGACATATCAGGCAAAGCAACCATCACAATCCCTTTTACCATTTCTGGGTACCTATAGGCAGCCGCCAGACAAACTAGGGAACCAATAGAATTCCCCACTAATACTATCGGCTCTTTTATGAACGTACTCCAGAAGTCGTAAACCTGCTCCACCCACAATTCTACGTTGTAGTTTACCTGCGCCTTCCGGGATGCCCCAAACCCCAACATATCCAGCGCATAAACTGTGTGATGTTGTCCTAATGACTCTATGTTCTGCCGCCAGTGCCCAATTGAAGCACCAAAACCATGCAGCAGTAGCATCGGCGTTGTTAGAATAGGTGATGGGGGTCGCATATAAGTGTAGCGAGTTTGCCAACCACGCCAAACCCAATCCCGTTGACTCCCAACCCGCTGGTGCCAATTCACAGAAGTCGTCACCCTTGACCTAGCGTTTAACAATTCTTTACAATTAGATATAAAAAATTACATTTTTATTGTAGCATATATAGCGGCAGAGCGATCGCGAATGTTAATATGCTATCATAGACAAAGACAAAGGGCTCCCAAACCAACCCGGTACGGGGTTGGTGGGGAAAACCCCAAGGAAAGGAAATAGCGCATAATCAGTAGAACGTATCGCGGCTGTTCCCACCTTCTTAAGGTGGGGTAGGATAGTGGGAAATTAAGTGGTATGCAAGTCCATTTAATTTCCCATAAGATGTGGATTTATTTACTGATTATGACAATATATGTTGTTATGAAAAAGGTAAGGAGGTGATAAACAGTGCTAACAAGAAGGGCGACATTTAGGCTCTACCCGACTAAACAGGTAGAGCAAAAGCTTTACTACCATCGTCGGTTACATAAAGACCTGTACAATGCTGCTGTCTATAACCGCTTTACCCAATATCAGAAGTTCGATCACTCGGTTGACTACTTCGAGCAACAAAATTGTTTGCCAGAATTTAAGGAGGTGTGGATAGAATATAAGGAACTTGGGGCTCATACTTTACAAGCAACGTTAAAGCGCGTAGATTATGCGTTTCAACGTTGGTTTAAGGGATTGAGCAAGAAGCCTCGATATAAATCCATAAGGCATTATTCTGGCTGGACGTATCCAGATAGGCAAAGTTGGAAATGTCATTCAACTGGAGATAATGGTTATCTGGAATTGGACAAGATTGGTTCAATTCAGATGAGGGGTAGTGCTAGACTGTGGGGAAATCCGACAACTTGCACAATCCTGTATCGTAATGGTAAGTGGTATGCTGACCTAACGGTTAATATTCCAGATGAATTAGCAGTTAATTCTAGAAAGACTGGGACTGGTGCTGTAGGTGTTGATTTTGGATGCAAGGCAGCATTGGCTATAACTGATGGTGAAAATCATCAAATAATTGATGCTCCACGGTTTCTCCGCAAGGCTGAATGTAAAATTAAACGAGCTTCAATTGCTAAACGTCGCAAGCAAGCACCAAACTGGAAAAAAAAAGTCAAGGCTTCCCGCAGATGGAAAAAAGCCCAACGTCGCGTTACCAAGTTACAACGCAAGGTAGCGTGTCAACGTCAAAATTGGGTTCATCAGGTGGCTACAGAATTAGTTAGCAGTAATAGCTTCGTAGCTACCGAAAAACTGGAAGTCCAAAAAATGACACGCACTAGCCGGAGGCGAAGCGAAGCGTTAGGCAAAAAACGTAAGAAGCAAAAAGCAGGCTTGAATAAATCCATCTTAGATGTTGGTTTTGGGATGTTACGCCAATCTATCCAATACAAGGTGACAGAAGCGGGTGGCGTATTTGTTGAAGTTCCTACAAAGCAAGTTAAACCAAGTCAAACTTGCCCGAAATGCGGACATCAACATCCTAAAACCTTGGATGAGCGTACTCATTATTGTTCAAACTGCAACTACATCCAGGATCGGGACATAGCTGCTGCTTTAGTAATGCTTTTGTGGGCAAAAGGGAAACTACCGGGGCTAGGAACTAACCTCGCAGACGTCGATGTTTCAAGCTCTACTTCAAAGACCAATGAGCGTAAGCACTGCGGATCTATGAAGCAACTTGGGCAAATGAAGCGTCAAAAATCTACCTCTACGGGGCGGAATGTAGAAACCCGCCCCTCAACGCAGTAGGGGCGGGTAGTTCATTAGCACGTACAAAAATTCTGCGCTCGGTTTTTTTACACAACTATTAACACCTGTGATTGAGAAGAAACGCACTCGAGATCAACCCCAAATTAACGAAAGAATTCGGTTTCCCAAGATTCGTGTCATCGATACAGACGGCGAGCAACTGGGCATTATGACGCCACAGGAGGCTTTGCGACTAGCGGAGACTAAAGATCTGGATCTTGTTCTAGTAAGTGACAAGGCAGATCCGCCTGTGTGTCGGATTATGGACTACGGCAAGTATAAATTCGAGCTGGAGAAGAAAGCACGGGAAGCCAAGAAAAAGCAGCACACGGCTGATGTTAAAGAAGTGAAAATGCGCTATAAAATTGAAGAGCACGACTACAACGTGCGGGTCACTCAAGCCGAGCGTTTTCTAAAGTCCGGTGATAAGGTAAAAGCGACGATCACGTTCCGAGGCCGAGAAATTCAACACAGTGACTTAGCCGAGGAGCTTCTCAAGCGCATGGCAACGGATTTGCAAGCAGTGGCAGAAGTGCAGCAACTTCCTAAAAAAGAAGGGCGCAACATGATGATGCTGCTATCTCCAAAAAAATAAGTTGTAGTTATTAGTCATTGGTCATTAGTTTTATTTCTCACAAATGACTAATGACTAATGAGTCTTAAAAAATGACCAAAATAAAGCCTTAAAATGCAAACTCGCGCTTATGTCAGGGGCAATTGGGCACAGGGTTTACTGCAGTGGGTAAATATCCGTCCAGAAGAAAGCGAACGGACATTGCTGATGTTCATATTTTATACCACTACCTCAGTAGGGCTGCTGTGGTTAGAACAGAGCGCAGTGGCGTTGTTTTTAAAAAGCTACGGTGCCGATAAATTGCCGATTATATACCTGTTCAGCGCCGCTATGGGATCGGGCCTGGGCTTTGTATATTCCCGGCTGCAAAAAAACTTGCCCCTGCGAGGTGTATTGGTAGGAATCGCCATATTGATAGCGGTGCCACTGCTGATTTTACGCATAGGGCTGGAAATTAACCTAATATTGTTGTTAACAGTTTTTTTGTTGCGGCTGTGGCTGGACGCTTCTACCATTCTCAACGACCTTAATACATCGATCGCTGCTAATCAACTGTTCAACATTCGGGAAATTAAGCGCACCTACCCGTTGATTTCCAGTGGTGTAT
This sequence comes from Oscillatoriales cyanobacterium PMM_0019, assembly GCA_949127975.1. GTDB lineage: Bacteria > Cyanobacteriota > Cyanobacteriia > Cyanobacteriales > CASBRB01 > CASBRB01. The sequence goes on from CASBRB010000152.1 coordinate 5,215, forward strand.
TAGTTGCCGATGTGATCAGCGGGTTTTCCTTACCTTTTTTGATATTTTGGGTAAAACTTGAGAATGTCATCGTCTTTGCTGCCTTCATGATGCTGTTGGGAGCTGGGGCTTTGTATTACCTGTGCCAGCGCTATCCTACAGCATTCCCCGCCTCACCAGCACGGCATCTAGAAGAATTGCAGCCAGAATTTAGAGTCCGTCGAACTAGCGGACCGCTGCAAAAATATATTATACCACTGTTTGCTTTTTTTACGTTGGGTGAGATTTTGTATTTACTGGTAGAATTCCAGTATCTCGGTCAACTAGAACAGAAATTTGACACCTCTACAATTGCCAAATTCCTAGGTTTGTTTAGTGGCGTCGTCGGAGTGTTTGAACTTAGCACCCAATGGTTCGTCTCCAGCCGCATACTCACCCGCCTAGGCGTCTTTTTTGCGGCTATGTTGCTGCCAGCATCCCTGACTCTGCTGGGCGTACTAACCCTCACAGGATCTCTCGTCCAGAGTGTATATGCCAGTACGATCCTTTTTTATGGACTGATATTACTAAAGTTCCTAGATGAGATTTTACGCTACACTCTGCTGGCTGGGCTGAAACCAGTGCTATTTCAACCTTTGCCAGAAAATATTCGCGGCTCATTTCAAGCCTTTGTCCGGGGGATTGCCGAACCTATTGCCACTGGAGTCGCTGGCGTAGGAATTTTAGCCACAATCGCCTTAGTAAAGTGGACTTTCCCCATCGAGTCATCGGGCACCAAGGGGCAGATCGACAGTTGGGTATTTATTGCGGAAATTGTTGTTTTAGCAACCTGTTGGCTGCTGAGTGCTTGGTTGCTGCGATCGAGTTACGTGTCGTTGCTAGTCCAGAGCGCCGAACAGGGACGACTGGGCTTTTCTAATGTTGACTTGGGAGCCTTTAAACGTGCGATCATAGAAGCTTTAGATCAACCTGGTACAGAAGCAGATAAACGCTCTTGTATTCAGCTTTTATTGCAAATCGATCCCCAAAACGCTGGCGATGTGCTGGCTACCAGGCTATCTAGATTATCGCCTGCTTTGCAGCGCCAAAGTCTGGAAGTGATGCTGGAACACCCAAGCATAGGATATCTTAATGATGTCCAGATGCTGATTTCACAACAAGCAGAACCAGAGGTTTTCGCCCTTGGCCTGCGCTATGTCTGGCTAACTCAACTAGAACTGGATGTGGGTACCCTGAAACCCTATCTAAGACCAGAAGTTGACGCGATTGTTCGCGGAACTGCTGCCGCGCTGATGTTGCGCCGAGGTACGTCTATAGAAAAGGCAGAGGCAACTAACACCCTGGCGCGGATGCTGAAGAGTAAACGAGAACGAGAACGAGTCATGGGCTGCCGCGCTCTGGAAGAAGCCGATTATTTGCAGGCGCTACGACTTTATATCCCGACTCTATTGCAGGATGAATCGTCGCGAGTGCGTTGCGCTTTAATGGAAGTGATTGCCTCTGCACGCCAGCAAGAATATTATCCGGCGCTATTGTGGGGGCTATATCACAAATCTACTCGTGAAGCCGCCGCTCACGCCTTGGTAAGGGTGGGAGACGAAGTTATACCGTTACTTAAGGAACTGGCAGAAGACATCCACAAAACAGATCTGGTGCGGTTCTCCGCTTTGAGTGCGATTGCTGATATCGGTACACCAATAGCGCAAAATCAATTAATTGCCCAACTACTTACAAGTTGGGGGACGACACGCCGCAATATTCTGCGGATATTGTTGAAAATGCCCAATGAAATAGGCATTGAGTGCGTACTTGATCGCCTAGGGCGCAGAGGTATTGAAAGTTTAATTGAGCAGGAACTGCTGTTTATTGGTCAGATTTATGCGGCTCTGCTGGATATCAGCAGAATTGAAGCAACAGATCGCAGGAGCAGCAGGGCTCTGGAAAATGTAGACTTGGCTTCACAATTAGACGATTATCCAGAACTGGAGTTGCTGCAACGATCGCTAAGAGACATGGAATGGGATGTGATCGATCGGTGCTTTTTGTTGATGAAGTTCCTTTACCCCTATAGCTCTATTCAGGCGGCGGCTTTTAATATCAAGTCGGATTCCCGATCAAGTGCCGCCCTAGGCGTGGAAATTTTAGATAATACTATCGATCTCCCTAAAAAAGAAGTTTTGCTAGGGATTCTAGACAGACGTCCTGTGACAGAAAAACTGCAAAGCCTGGCTGATATGGTTCCCTATCGACCAATGACGCCAAGCGATCGCACCCGACGTCTGTTGGAGTTCCGCTATTTCCTCGCTGACTGGCCCCTGGCTTGTTGTTTCCACTTGGCGCGGGTGGCGCACTGGAGTTTGACGCCAGAACAAACACTGGTTTGTCTGCGCCATCCCACTGGCTTCGTCCGAGAAGCAGTGCTAGCTTATATGGAAATACATGCACCCCGCGCCCTACAAGAACTGCTACCTGTGCTAAAAAACGATCAAGACCGCCTCGTAGCAGCTCAAGTTGAAAAGATGATGGTAGCAGATGAACTATGAAGGATAAACTAAGAAAGGTTTCCTTGTTGGTTCTGCATAATGGATCTTTAAATACAGGGTGTTTTGAATTGGTTACAGTAACAGTAAAATACGCAACCAAACGATGTAGCTTCCTGAGCGAAGCCAAGAATCTGGCTTGGTCGGGGTGACGGAAATATGTTAAGTAGCGTTGAGCGCCTTTTATTTATCAGGGGTGTCCCGATTTTCCAAGAACTGCGGGATGATTTTCTGGTGCGGCTGGCTTCGGTGATGGATGAACTATCTTTCCCAGTTCACCATACGATTTTTACCCAAGGACAGGAGGGGCGATCGCTCTATATTGTTGTTTCGGGTAGGGTAAGGGTACATCTAGGCGAGAGGGAGCTAGCGCAACTAGAGAAGGGTACTTGTTTTGGGGAAATGTCGTTGTTTGATGCTGAACCGCGTTCTGCTTCAATCACCACCTTGGAAACTTGTGAGTGTTTGGTGCTGACGCAGATGCAACTCTATGACGCGATCGAAGAAACACCCGGAATTGCTGTCAACATTATTCGTTTGCTTTCCCGTCGCATCCGGGAACTAAACCGCAAGCTCAATGCCTACCAAGTAACCAACACTGAACCTGATTTAAGTAAAGCTGCTAGTAAAGCCCGGTTAGCTGACGAGTGATGGTAGCACATTTATCGCAGGAGTCAGGAGTCAGGAGTCAGGAGTCAGGAGTAAAGCCCTTACTGTGACTGGATTTGAGATTGAGAGAATGTCCTAACCGCCAAGGCTGTTGCTATATCTAAAAATCTAGCAGGTAACTCTGGACGCTCACCAAAATGAAGATGCACGTAGGAAGCATGAAGCTGATGCAGTTGCCATCCTTCTAAGGTGGTAGAACTCTTACTAGAGTATCCCCTTGTTTCATATAAAGGCTGTGGCGGCATTTCAGACAAATAAGAGCGATGAAACTCATGCCCCCAAACAGTTGAGCCTGCCGATACTAGCGGACTATTTCTCAGTGCTACTGCCTGCCGATATCCCAATACGAGACGCGAACCCATTATTGCGGTAGTAGGCAGCACTCCCACCATAGGCACAGAATGCCCTTCAAAGTCAACTATCTGCTGAGATAGATACATCAACCCCCCACACTCGGCATAAGTCGGCATCCCAGATAAAATTGCCGCCCTAACTCGATCGCGCCCTAGGGAATTGTGGCTCAGTTCCTGGGCAAAAACTTCCGGAAACCCGCCCCCGAAATACATTCCTTGCACGCCTTCTGGTATTGAACTCTCGGACAGAGGACTCCAAAAAATTAGTTCTGCTCCCAATTTCTCCAGCACATCTAAATTGTCCTGGTAATAGAAACTAAACGCGCGATCGCGAGCCACTGCAATCCTCACCTTACACCTGGCCTCCCCTCCCAGTTCGGGGATTGGTTGAGCAGGAGTTTCCACCTGCAAAAGTGGTAACAGACTTTCCCAATCAAAACAGCTTTCTCCCAGATGAGCAAGTCGATCGATTAAAATATCCAGTTGGGTAATTTCTGCCGTGGGTACTAAACCCAGATGTCGATCGGGGATTGCGATTTCATCCTGTCGTCGCAACACTCCCAGCACTGGTAATTGTAAGGGTGACAAAGCATCTTGGAGCAGTTCTAAATGGCGTGAGCTTCCCACGCGGTTAAGCACCACACCGACAAATTTCAGGCTGCGATCGAAGGAACAGTAGCCATGAGCTAGAGCTGCTACCGAACCAGACAACCGACTGCAATCAATCACCAACACCACAGACAAATCCAACAGACGAGCGACATGAGCCGTACTTGCCCAATCAAGAACCCCACCCCCAAGTTCAGGGAGGGGAGATATTACTCCATCAAATAGCCCCATTACCCCTTCTACCAGAGCATAATCTACCCCCAGAATATTACGGGCAAAACACTGCTGCACGTAAGCTTCAGAAGTCAGCACTGGGTCTAGATTCCGACTAGCAAGACCTGAGACATAATGATGAAACATCGGGTCAATATAATCTGGACCAACCTTAAAAGGTTGAACCTTTAGCCCCCGCCGTTGCAAACACGCTAATAGAGCAAGAGTAACCGTCGTTTTACCTGCTCCACTGCGTTCACCCGCAATTACTAAAGTCATTTTTTTTACTTGAAGAACCCCATCGAGCCTTTTTTGATGACTTTAGTTAAGATTGTAGGTTGGGTTGAGGAACGAAACCCAACTGTTTTTTGAGTCCTGCAAGATTTTACCACTACCAATTCAGTGGGTTTATTTGGGTGAATGTATCGCGAACAATGGTTGACTGAGAAATGTAGTGAAACAACTACAGGACTTACGCACTGCCTCTATATATAGCGGGTTCGTAGGGGCAAACCCCAAGTGGGTTGCCCCTATATATGCCAGTGTGCTACAGTACTGAACTACATTACCTATTATCAAAACTTGTCGCCTAGTTAGCTCATTTAATTGTTGTAGTTGGCACTGGTCAAAAATGTATCGCGAGCGGTGGTTGACTGAGGACTAAAGTCCTCACTACGAACCTTTTTTGAATTTGTCTGAAACCACCCTGCCTCAAACCCCCCGAAACGGGGTAAGCCTAGCGGGAGGGTTGGGGAGGGGTTCTTCAGGGATTACTCTTCTTCAATTGTGGGATTCAACCGCAAGATTTGAGCAGTGACAGCTAAACTTTCTTCGTAAAGCACATCGCGGCCCCAGCGTCGTAATTGCTGACTTAACAAAAACTCAGCCTTTTGATCGGCTAAAGACGATACTTGCTCAAATCGGCAAGCCTGGGCACCGCCTTTGGTTTCCATGCGCATACAACCAGTAGTTTCTGAACATAGAACCGTACAACAATCAGCCTTTTCGTTAGTAGAAGTAAGCTTCAGGGCGATCAAATCTCCGGCAATCTCACCCCAATCGGCGGTGGGAATCCCAGCCAACTCTGCTTCTATAGGTCGCTGATTTTCGGTTACGAAATGAATGCGTCTGAGGTCGTAATCGCCACCTTCTTGTTTATAGGATACCGGATGCCACTTGAGGCGACTAGCCAGCCAACCCAGATACATCAGTGCTTGAGTAGGATTGCCTTTCTCGTAATCAATAGTAACTTGGTCAATTTCCCCGATCGCGGCGCGACGTTCTGGAGGATCGAAAGCTTCAGCCGTCAATTCTTGCCATGCCGCAAGTCGCCGCCAATTGAGATCCGCAACCTGAATGCTTTGTTCCAATAAAGTTGCTACTCTCAGTAAATCTGGCTCTGGAGTATTAAAGGAACTAGAATCAACGATGACGGAAGAACAGACTGCTGCCAGCCGCTTGAACAAGCCATTATTAGGATCTGGTGTCGCCTTCCACCACAGAAACTTAGGCAAATCGCTGACTGTGAGTGCTGTGACAACGCCACCGTTGCGTTCGAGAGCTTCCGGGGTGCCCCGGAGAGTGATGTATTCGCAGCAGATTAGGGTATTTTGGCTTTGCTTGTGGATAGGACAATAGGCAGAGACTTGGGCACTGACGCCTTCATCGTGACCAGAAACCGGGCAAAGGGCAATGATGCGGCAGGGGTTGGCGTCAGCGATCGCATCTGCAACCACAAAACCTCTATTATCTGAATCCAATAGCCCTTTATTGCCGTCGGTAGTAGCCACTGGGCGAGCTTTAGCAAATTCCTCCCGCAGTCGATCAAGGGTTTTAGCGTCCGCCTTACCCGTAACTGTCATTTTGTAAGATTTCTGGGCAGCCTTGATACTAGCCTGCGTCCGGGGACCACCAATGCCATCAATCGGCCCGTCATAAAATCCTAGTGCTGCTAGCAACTGTTGGGTTTCTTCCGGTTCGTAAACCACAAAGCTAAATGTAGTCGCCCTGGTAGCAACAGGAAAATCCCCATCATTACCTGCTACGTTGTAGCTTTGCCAAATTTGATTAAGTTCCGCCTCAATTTCACCAATTGAGACATCTTTGGGCGACTGTAGGGAAACAATTGGAGATTCTGTCTTCATCTTTTTTCCTCTGGTGGATACTCCGTCAATGACCAATTACAGTCTGCGCCAACGACGACCATCTCGATTAATCAAAAGCTCTGCTTCAGTTGGCTCCCAGGTTCCTGCTTCATACTGAGGAATCAAAGAGGGATCGCTTGGTGCCTCCCAAGCTGAAAGGGCTGGTGTCACCACTCGCCAAGCTTCTTCCACTTCATCAGAACGGGTGAACAAAGTTTGGTCACCTAACATACAGTCGATCAACAATCGATCGTATGCGTCAGTGGTTGCCATGCCAAAGGCAGAACCGTAGCGAAAGTCCATATCCACCGTGCGAGTGCGCAACTCAGTACCAGGCATTTTCGCTTCAAAGCGCAGCGAAATTCCCTCATTTGGCTGAATCCGCATCGCCAGCACATTGGGGCTTGCCTGTTGAGCTACAGATTGAAATATCAACAAGGGCACATCACGAAACTGGATGGCGATTTCTGATACCTTTTTCGGCAACCGCTTGCCTGTGCGCAGGTAAAATGGGACGCCCTGCCAGCGCCAGTTATCAACCAGCAGCTTCATGGCAACATAAGTTGGCGTTGTCGAGTTGGGATTAACTCCTGGTTCTTCCCGGTAGCCTGGAACCTGCTTACCCTTCATCCAACCTGCACTATACTGACCCCGAATTGCTGAAACATCCAGGTTATGAATATCTGCAAGGTGGGTTGACTGGAGAACCTTGACTTTTTCCGTGCGCATACTATCGGCATCCAGGGAATTGGGAGGTTCCATTGCTGTCAAGCAGAACAGTTGCATCAGGTGGTTTTGCACCATGTCGCGCAAAGCACCTGCCGTTTCATAATAACCAGCCCTATCTTCCACGCCTACTGTTTCTGCTACTGTGATTTGAACGTGATCTACATAATGGCGGTTCCATAGTGGTTCAAAAATAGCATTAGCGAAACGGAAAACTAATAGATTCTGAACCGTTTCTTTGCCTAAATAGTGGTCAATCCGATAAATTTGCTGTTCTTTACAGACTTGTTGTACTACCCGATTGAGCTGTTGGGCCGATCTCAGATCCCGCCCAAATGGTTTTTCAATTACCAGGCGAGTTTTTATCGGATCGTTTACCATTCCTGCTCCGCCCAGTTGGCGAATTGCTTCTGGGAAGAATTTTGGGGCAACAGCTAGGTAAAATACTCGGTTTCCTCGTGTTCCTCTTTTTCCATCTAGTTCTCCCAGAAATGCCTTCAGTTTTTGGTAGCTTTCTGGATTGTCCATGTCGCCAGAGCAGTAGAACAAACCTTGAGAAAAGTCTTGCCAGAGTTCTTCCGAGCCGATACCATCAGAAAATTGCTCTATGCCCTCGCGCATCTGCTCTCTAAAATAGTCGTGGCTCCAGTCCCGACGGGCAACGCCGACAACGGTAATTTCTGGAGGGAGGCGGCGTTCTCGCTTCAGGTGATAAATCGCTGGCACCAGCTTCCTTTGAGTCAGGTCTCCGGATGCACCGAATATCACCATAATCAGGGGTTCTGGCGCTCGTTCCTGCCGCAATCCAACGCGCAGGGGATTTTCTAATAGTGTGGTCATACCTATTTTGGATGCAAGAATTTTAGATTTTGGATTGAATAGTTAATGGAGACTTTTGATTTTGGATTAGCAATTTGGATTTTAGATTGAACAGGACTTACGCAGCTATACTATATATAGCGGATGGTGGGTTACGCTAGGGCTAACCCACCCTACGAATAGGGTCTTTGCGTAAGTCCTGTTGAAGTTACTTTGGACTTAAACAGTAACTTTTTCAATCCAAAATCCAAAATCTAAAATCGTTACACTGTCGCCAGTTGTTTAACTTTGCTTTCCAGGGAACTCATCAGGGATTGGAAGGGCTGAACAAATTTGTCAATTCCTTCGCTGAGTAGTTCTTCCATTACCTCATCTAGATTGATGTCGATGTCGGGTTCTTTGAGGCTTTCCATGAGTGTATAGGCTTCTTTAACCCCAGTTTCTATGCGATTGCCGGGATGGCAGTGATCTGCACAAGCTTCAATTGTTGCTGGTGGTAGGGTATTGACTGTGTCTTTCCCAACCAACTCATCGACGTACATGACATCGCTGTAGTCAGGGTTTTTGGTGCTGGTGCTTGCCCATAGGAGTCGCTGAACTTTAGCACCTTTGGCTGCTAGTGCTTGCCAGCGATCGCTCCCGATAATCTCCAGATACTTCTGGTAAGCTATCTTAGCATTAGCGATCGCTACTTTACCTTTAACCGCCCTGAGCCGTACTTCCTTTTCCATGAGATCTACGCCTTTGAGCTTTTGCTCAATGCGGGCGTCAATATTGTTATCAATCCGGCTGAGGAAGAAACTTGCCACTGAGGCAATGTTGCTAATGTCTTCTCCTTTGGCAGCCCGTGCTTCCAAGCCTTCGATATAAGCCCAAGCTGTCTGCACATAACTATCAACCGAGAACAGCAAAGTGATATTAACGTTCATTCCTTCACTAATCACCTGTTTCACGGCTGGTAAGCCAGCAGAAGTTCCCGGAATCTTAATCATCACATTTTCCCGACCAATTTCCCGGAAGTAACGTCGAGCTTCCTCAATTGTTTTCTGGGTATCGTGAGCAATTGTCGGCGGAACTTCTATGCTGATGTAACCATCTTGTCCATTTGACTCTTCATAAATTGGTCTGAAGATATCGCAAGCATGGCGTATGTCATCAAATATCAGTGTTTCGTAAATCTCTTGGACAGATTTACCAGCTTTGATCCCGGCTTCAATATCAGCGTCGTAAATAGCGTTACCGACGATAGCTTTTTCAAAAATGGTGGGATTTGAAGTGAGTCCCCGCAGTCCTCGCGTCTCAATCATCTGTTTGAGTTCACCAGACTGGATTAGATCGCGGTTCAAATTATCCATCCAGATACTTTGACCATATTCTTTTTCTATTGTAAAGATGGGATTATTTCCTGTCGCTGTCATCTTTCTACTCCTATGATGTTGACAACTGTATATGAACCTGCACCTATTTTAGGAACGAGCGTGAGCTGTTTCACTCGATTCCCATGCCGCTTCTTTAATGAAAGACTCCACCAGTGCCACGTCGTCTTTACTGCCAATAATCAAAGGGGTGCGGGTATGGATTTTTTCAGGCACTACATCTAATATATCTTGGGTTCCCGTACTTGCTCGTCCACCAGCTTGCTCCATCAAAAACGCTAGGGGAGCGGATTCATAGAGCAGCCGCAATTTACCCTCCGGTTTTTTTACTGTACCAGGGTAGAGGAAGACACCCCCCTGAAGGAATATTCGGTGGATATCTCCTACTAGGGCCCCACCATATCGGGCGGTGTAGCCTTCATGGCGATGGACATAACGGATATAGTTGCGGATGGAATCATCCCACTGCCAGAAGTTGCCCTCATTTACACTGTAGATCGGACCGCGAGAAGGCACCTGGATGTTTTCCTGAGAAAGGATAAACTCACCTAGGCTAGGGTCAAGTGAGAAAGCGTGGACACCAGTGCCGATGGAATAAACCAGCATGGTGCTAGGACCATATAAAACATAACCCGCCGCGAGTTGTTTGCGTCCATTTTGGAGTAAATCCCGAGCCTCGCCATCTAAATCCTCGCCTTCTTGCTGGCGAATCGAGAAGATAGAACCAACATTTAAGTTGATATCAACGTTGGAAGAGCCATCAATCGGATCGTAAAGCAGGCTGTAGCGTCCAATGGGGCAGTTTTCCGGGATGTAGTAGGGTTTATCCATTTCCTCGGAGGCTAGGCGACAGACTAAGCCGCTTTGCTTGAATACCGAGATAAACACTTCATTAGCGTAGATATCCATTTTTTTGACGGATTCTCCCTGGACATTGACGCCACCAGTAAATCCTAGGACGCCTTCCATTAACCCAGCCCTGCTCAGGCGGCGAGCTATCAGTTTGGCTGCTAGTCCAATCCGATTCATCAGCGCACTCAAGTCCTGGGCGTTTGCTGAATAGCTTTGCAGTTGCTGTAGAACGTGACGAGATAGGGTTGTGCAGTCTCGATCGAGCGTTTGTTCCTGAACAACAGGCTGTTCCACGTCTGCCATAATGCATCCTCCCTACCCTTGTAATCTGCTTGGTGGCGACGGATGGTGGCTGTAGGTACCCACACCGCCGCCCAGTCGTCTTTACCTTCCATAGTAAGGAGGGATTTCTGCTACTGCCTCGAACTTTAAGAAGAAATCTCCACTTAAGTTGATGTGGACATTACTTGCCAAGTATTATAAAACTTCACTCTAATATCAAGGTGTTGTACTACCTACTTTTTGATGAGTTTCTACGCCTGCTGGTGTTTCTGGCTCTAGATTTAGCAAACTTTTTGCCCTATTCAATCGGTAAACTTCATTAGGTTGTTTGCGAATTTGCTCCTCTAATTCGCCAATCATGTGTTCCGTCACCAGAATCAGAGCATCCCAACGCTTGCAGACTTCCTGCATCTTAGCTGCAGTCTGCTTGACTTTTTCAATGTCAGGGGGTTGTGGTTTCTCAGTCATAGTAGGTGAAAATTCCTTTTTTCTTCTTGAATGGTTGCTTCTGAGGCATCAGCAGTAGCCTGTGACTCATCAATTGCACGATCTAATAATTCCAGCATAGCAGTAGGAGCAATTGGTTGAAATTCTGCAATCCGCAGCAGTAGGGTGTGGAAACGTGAATAGTAGGTGTTTGCACGTTCTTTAACATTCTGGAGATCCTCTAGAGCAATAAGCGTTGCTTCTGTCTCACCATACTGTTCGAGAATGATGAACCCAGTAGCTGTTGCTTGATTAATAATTTTCAGCAGTCGCCGTTGCAGGTTTAAAACAATGGTTGTTGTTTCGTCTGGTAATTGAGCCATTTAAGTTGCTTTATCGGATTGTCCAATAACAAAAAAAGCTGCCTACCAATAATAGTAAGCTTAGTTATTAACTTTCCCATAGAAGGGGAAGTTTTAGCGATCGCTCATTTCAGCTAAGATCTGCTTTGCGATCGAGTTACATATAATCTCTCTTCAGTAGGTGGCAATAAAAGTTTAATTGTGGTACTGAAGGCTGCGCCTACGCTTTAGGTCGTAGGCGCAGCCCGCCGCAGGCATCGCTTTGAGTTCGCGACGCTCACTCCCGCGTCACTTTTTCGCGTTGCTCCCAGAAGAAATATAGAAGTCAAGATTCATAAAAAATTTAAACTAAACAGTCATCTTTAGATATATAATATTCTAATTTTAATATTGCTGTAATTCTGTGCTCAACAAATGCACTGCAAACGCAGTGGTGTTAATTAAACACTCGATGGGTAAAAAGTTCTAACATGGGCGAACACAAACGTATTGGTATCTTGACAAGTGGTGGCGATTGTGCTGGGTTAAATCCGGTAATTCGGGCAGTAGTACACCGAGCGGTTGGCACTTATGACTGGGAAGTATTAGGTATCTGTCGCTCCACGCTGGGATTGATGGCTCGTCCAGTTCAAGTTGTCAACTTGGAAATCGATCGGGTAGATGATTTGTTAACCAAGGGTGGGACTGTCTTGGGGACGACGAACAAAGGCGATCCTTTCGCATTCCCAATGCCCGATGGCAGTTTAAAAGATCGCTCCTCAGAAATTATCGAAGCCTATCATCAACTAAAGCTAGATGCTTTGATTGGGATTGGGGGAGATGGTAGCTTGGCAATTCTGCGGAAAATTGCACAACTTGGTGGGATTAACTTAGTCGGAATCCCCAAAACCATTGATAACGATGTGGGGATCACTGAGCGTTCCATTGGGTTTGATACGGCAGTTAATATTGCCACCGAAGCCCTCGATAGATTGCACTTTACCGCTGCCAGTCACAGTCGAGTGATGATTCTGGAAGTGATGGGGCGGGATGCCGGACATATTGCCCTTAATGCTGGGATTGCTGGTGGAGCCGATGTGATTCTGATTCCTGAAATCCCTTACAACATTGACAAAGTTGGTCGCCAAATCCAAAAACGTCAGGCTCAGGGTAAAAACTTCAGTATCGTGATTGTGTCAGAGGCGGTTTGCACAGAACAGGGTGAGTTGGTTAAAAATATGGATCGATTCGGGGACTGTCGATTAGGTGGAATTGGGCAGTATCTAGCGGAGCAAATTTCTATTTGTAGTGGTGCCGAAACTAGAGTTACTGTTTTAGGGCATATACAGCGTGGCGGTATTCCCTCGCCGCTCGATCGATTAGTGGCATCAGCTTTCGGTGTTGAGGCAGTCGATTTGATTGCCACTGGTAAGTATGACCACATTGTTACCTGGCAGAACCGCCAAGTGGTGAGCGTGCCGATCGAGGCAGCGATCAGTCAATACCGGGTGGTAAACCCTAATGATACTTTAGTCAAAACTGCCAGAGGCTTAGGTATTTGTCTGGGAGACTAAATTTCTTACTGGTAGCCTCAGTCGATCGAAATAGACTGGGGACCACTACTTCTACCATTACCAGGGCTAGACGAGGTATAAGTAGTAGAACCTACCTGTTGTTCAAGCCAGCTTTTAACTGGATCTTCCGAGAGGTTAAGTCTAAAGGCACCAGAGAAAAACCCGCCCCAGAAAGCGATCGGTTGGTGGGTGAATTCTTTAAATATTGGCGTCAGTTCATCGAAAAACATGGGTTTGCCAGCTAATTTAGTTATATCTAATGCGATCTTAGCGCTTTTGCGAAAAATCTTATATTGGTACTGAAGTATTCTCGTGTATGAGAAAACGAGCTTCCACCGAACACTAGCAGGGCTTTTTCACCCTCATCCCCCAACCCCTTCTCCCATAAAGGGAGAAGGGGAGAAAGAGAAACTCTTACTCCTAACTCCCCTCCTGGGA
>CASBRB010000153.1 GCA_949127975.1 Oscillatoriales cyanobacterium PMM_0019
CCCCAATGCGACTCTTGTATGTCCAGCATATTGAGGTCTACAACAGGACTTACGCACTACCTCTATATATAGCAAGTCTAAATCATTTATAAAAATACCCTCACCCCCAACCCCTCTCCCAAAGGGGAGAGGGGAGTAAGAAAATTTTACATCTCAAATGGAATTGCTATATATAGCGGGTTCGTAGGGGCAAACCCCCTGTGTGTGCCCAGTGTGCCCAGTGTGCTACAGTACTGGCGATTAACTTAAGAAAATAGGAGAGTGTCAAGAGTTACTTTCTACGGCTATTTTGTCAGTTAGACCACTAAAAGAACCCTTTGAGGCTGGTGCGATCGCTCTGTAACGCCAGCTCTGTCCAAAATTAGCTTGTAGGACAACTTAACTAGCCAGACGCTCTGTATTCTGAGGCTGTAACAACGACACCAACTGCTCAACACCTCTTTGCAGACGCCGAGTCACCGTCATCGGACTGATGCCAATTCGTTTAGCCGCTTCCTTGCGAGGAAGCTCCCTGATATACACTAACTCAATTGCCGCCTGGGTCTTCTCTTCCAGTTGGCTCATGGCTCCTTGCAGTTGTTGTCGCTCTTCTTCCAACTGCTGCAAAGCTTGGTAGCGAGTATCGGGCAGTGTATCCGCCAAAGTAACCGAGTAATCAACCGTCTGACACACAGTAGCATCCAAACTCAAGAGCAAGCGATTGTCAGTCGCCGCCTTGCTTTCGCGCCATTCCTCTAAAGATACTTGCAGAGCCTGCGCCATTTCCACATCTTTCGGTGCCCTGCCAAAAGTAAAAGTTAGTTCCTGGCGAACTTTTTGTGCTTCCCTTTGCAGTTCTTGCCAGCGGCGGGGTATTTTCAGGACAGTGCCTTTATCACGCAAAAAGTGCAGAATTTCGCCACGAATATAAGGAACGGCAAAAGAACTAAAGGCGGAGCCTTGGCGAGGGTTAAACCGCTCAATTGCTCGAATTAAGCCGAAATAGCCGATTTGTTCTAAATCTTCGTAGGGTTCAGCACACTGATAGCCGATTCGATGAGCAATCTGGCGGACTAACCCAGCATTCAACAATACCAGTTGATTGCGGATTGCCACTGAAGGGTTCTGCTGGTAAGCAATCAAAAGTTCCATCGATTGGGATTGGCTTGGGAATTGAGTCGCCATCATCAAAAAGCCTCTACTGGTGAAAACCCATTTCCTTTAAGAACTGGGGCGCAGCTATATCATCCTTTGTTACATTCATTGTCGATATTCCCAGAAAAACATACCATCGTTGTTTCACTGAATTAACCGCACCCCTTCAATCCACGCTCTCCGCATAAACACGCAAGTTCCTCTTTTAGCAGTCATAATGATATATACATTGTCTGTCCGATACCAAGTGTGCCGGATTGGGGCGGTTCTCCCCACCCGCTTATCTGTTTCTATAGCGGAAAATAGAAATTGAAGCTTAGTTGTTTAGTAAAAAAGTATCAAAATGAGCAACACTAGCAATTTTCGTGAAGCGATGCGTGAGGCTCGAAGCCACGCGCTGGTAGGTCCTAATGTCATAGCTAATGCTCTGCCCTACGTAGGCGGTGGGCTGGTATTAACTGCACTAGGTACATACGGGGGGGTGGGAATTATCCATACCCACCCAGAACTATTCATGCCCACTTTCTGGGTTGCCCTGATTGCTGAGTTAGTCCTGTTTTTTGTCGCCAGTGGGATTGCACAGAAAGCAAACAACAGTCTAGCTCTGCCTCTTTTAGCTACCTATAGCCTGCTATCGGGCTATACCCTTAGCTGCTTGGTATACTTGGCTCTTGGAACCAAGGGCGTTGGCATTGGGGGAATTGCGATCGCCGCCTTTGGCTGTGGCCTTACCTTTATTTTCGCGCGGCAGATTGGTTCCAACCTTTCAGAGCAAGACGGCATGGCTTTGACTAAAACAGTACAGCTAGGCGTGATTGCCCTAGTTGTGGTTCTTTT
Source organism: Oscillatoriales cyanobacterium PMM_0019 (assembly GCA_949127975.1). Classification (GTDB taxonomy): domain Bacteria; phylum Cyanobacteriota; class Cyanobacteriia; order Cyanobacteriales; family CASBRB01; genus CASBRB01. The sequence goes on from CASBRB010000153.1 coordinate 1,972, forward strand.
GGGTCAACTGCTTCTTACTGTGTTTGGCATCTACACTCCCACCTGGCTAGAAGTTGGCATCTCCGGAATAGGTGTGTTTCTGTTTGCCGGTGCCGCAGTGGTAGATTTTTACATCCTACCCCGTAGCTACCGCAACGATCAGTACCTGTCTGCCGCCCTTTCGATGTACCTGACTTACATAAATCTGTTTATCTTCATTTTGCGGTTGCTAATAGCCCTTAATAGCCGCGACTAAAGAAGCCGGGTTTGCTGGAGGATTTTACAGCGGGTTTTAAGTGCATAAGTTACATGCTATAGTAGGGGTAAAGCACTGTGCTTTACCCCTGCTATAGCATGTATAAATGGTAAACTGAGGGTTCATACTCCAAGCCACCAGTATCCTTTAGAGCGGGCAGAGTCAACAAAAACGATAAATGTTAGAACTACTAGACATCAAGCGCGAAGTCGAAACGTTGGATTCACGCCTGGGTAAAACCCAGGACTATCTTTGACATTCCTGCACAGCAGGCAAAAATTCAAGACTTGGAGCATCTAGCAGCGCAACCAGATTTTTGGAACGACCAAAACGCTGCCCAAAAGACACTTCAAGAACTAAGTGACCTAAAATTCCACCTCGAACAGTATCAGCGATGGCAAGCCAGTTTGGAAGATGCCAAAGCAGTTCTGGAACTGCTGGAATTAGAGGCAGATGAGGCATTGCTGTGGGAAGCCGAAACCAACCTCAGCCAGTTGAGCCACGAATTGGACAGATGGGAGTTGGAACAGCTATTGTCTGGCACCTACGATGCTCAAGGAGCAGTGCTGACAATTAACGCTGGGGCTGGGGGCACCGACGCCCAAGACTGGGCAGATATGTTGCTGCGGATGTACACCCGTTGGGGAGAAAATCACGGGTATAAAGTGCATCTGGCAGAAATTTCTGAAGGGGATGAAGCAGGGATTAAGTCTGCCACCTTAGAAATTGATGGGCGTTACGCCTACGGCTACCTGAGACCCGAAAAAGGAACCCATCGGCTGGTGCGAATTTCTCCCTTTAATGCCAACGACAAGCGGCAAACCAGCTTTGCTGGCGTGGAAGTGATGCCCCTAATAGATAATTCTGTCGAACTTAACATTCCAGACAAGGATTTAGAAATCACTACATCCCGTGCTGGGGGTAAGGGTGGGCAGAATGTCAACAAAGTAGAAACAGCAGTACGGATTGTTCACATTCCCACTGGCATTGGTGTGCGCTGTACCCAAGAACGCAGTCAGTTGCAAAACAAAGAAAAAGCCCTTGTCATCCTCAAGGCTAAGCTTTTGATAATTGCACAAGAGCAACGCGCCCTAGAAATCGCCGAAATTCGAGGCGATATGGTAGAAGCGGCTTGGGGCAACCAAATCCGCAACTACGTCTTCCATCCTTACCAGTTGGTGAAAGACTTACGTACTGGGGTGGAAACCACTGCTATTACCGACGTGATTAACGGTGAGATCGATCGCTTTATTGAAGCTTACCTGCGGCAAGAAAATCAACTCACCTAGAAAAGTTTTTACCTAGTGACATGAGCAATCCATCCTCAGCACCCCAAGAGTCAGAAGAAAAGACTTCTGAACCCATAACCCCACCGACATCAAATGAGGCGCAAGCGAGTTACGTTAAACTGGCAATGCGCAATATGGTGCGCAAGCGGGGCACCTCTGTGAAACATTTTGTTTTGACAACCATTAGCCTTTTGGCAGTGTTGATTACTCTTTCCTATTTGACTCGTTAGCCACACCCAACAGCCCTAGGGAGGCTCAAACGCCCGTGCAAGTCGAAGTTAGCGTGCAGGATGTTTTTTTTCAAGATGCTCAGGATCTTAATAGTACCATTGGCGCTGAAACTTGGGAAACCTGGTTCCAGCAATGGTTAGAAGCCCTTTACCCTCATATCCCACCAGCCCCATCCTACGAACTAACTCTTCGCCTCACTGATGATGCAGAAATTCAAGCTCTTAACGCCCAGTACCGTCACCAAAATCTACCTACAGATGTTTTAGCTTTTGCTGCTTTGGAAGTAGACTGCCCTCAGCCACCTGTAGAATTACTGGCATCCTTGCCTGTATACCTGGGCGACATTGTAATTTCCGTTGCCACTGCCCAACGGCAGGCGCAACAACAGGGGCACTCATTGCCAACAGAGCTAGCTTGGTTAGCCGCCCACGGTTTGCTGCACCTCCTAGGCTGGGATCACCCGGATGAAGCCAGTCTGACAGGAATGTTGAATCAGCAGGAAAAGTTGCTTATGATGATTGGTCTAAGTATTAAACAAGATTAGACCTCTGAGCGGCAGGTTATACTATCATGTTCATTCAAAGGCTCGTCTCCCACATTGGAGGTTCCGTTTATGGTTATGAAGCTGGATGAATTGTCAATTTCCTCCCGACACGAAAAACCCTTTAACGTGTCCGAAGAACTTTCAATCTTGACCTCGAACCTATCGAAGAAAGAGGTTAAGTCACATCGGAAGTTAGCATGGCAGATTGCCCCTAATTTACTGAGTAGTTTCAAATATGCCTGGGCTGGACTAAATTATGCATTTGTCACCCAACGTAACTTTCGCATCCACACGGTAATTGGCACTCTGGCAATCAGCCTGGGGGTATTTTTACATTTAGCGCCAGTAGAAATATCAGTTATAACGATAACAATTGGAATAGTTTTGGCACTGGAGCTATTAAATACGGCGATCGAATCGGTAGTCGATCTAACTGTTAAAAATTCTTACCACGATCTGGCAAAAATTGCTAAAGACTGTGCGGCTGGTGCTGTTTTAATTTCAGCTTTAGTATCTGTGGTGGTGGCAGGTGCTATCTTAGTACCACCGCTGTTAACACGCATCCAATTTTTACTGCGCTAGCTATTACAAAGGAGTAAACGCTATTGATTTTAGTTATCGATAACTACGACAGCTTCACCTATAATCTTGTTCAGTATCTGGGAGAACTGGGAGCCGAGTTACCTGTGGCAGGTGATATTCAGGTCTACCGCAATGACCAAATCTCTCTCAAGCAAGTTTGTAAGCTGCTACCATCGGGAGTGGTGATTTCTCCTGGACCGGGACGTCCTGAAGATGCTGGAGTTTCCCAGGAGTTAATTGAACATCTTGGATCTACTGTGCCTATTTTGGGCGTCTGTCTGGGGCATCAAGGTATTGGCCAAGTTTTCGGGGGAAATATAGTTAATGCACCAACATTAATGCATGGCAAAACCTCTCAGATACATCATAATGGTGAAGGCGTTTTCCGGGGATTAGAAAACCCATTCACCGCTACACGATATCATAGTTTGGCGATCGAACGGCAAACTTGTCCAGACATCCTGGAAATTACTGCCTGGGTTGATGATGGCACCATTATGGGTGTCCGACACCGAAACTATCCCCACATCCAGGGCGTCCAATTCCATCCAGAAAGTATTTTGACGTCTTCAGGAAAACAGCTATTGCGAAATTTCTTGGAATCAATTTAATAGTCATTTGACTTAGGACTAAATTTGATGAAACGGCGACAGTTGATGCGTTATGCTGGAGCAGGGTTACTCACAGCTATAGGAACGGGTTTAGCTTCTGGATTTCAAAGCTATCAAGCGCAAACCGATGAGCCATTGACAATCCAATTGTTAGGGCATACCTGCTTTCTGTTTACTGGTAGTGGCAAGCGGATTCTGGTAAATCCCTTTGACACGCAGGGTTGTACAGCTAAGTACCACTCACCTAAGGTGGCGGCAGATTTAGTGGTAGCCAGCAGTTTATTACTTGATGAAGGCTCAGTAAAGGCACTGCCAGCTAATGCCAAATTTCTTTACGACCCTGGAGTATATAAGCTTGACAATATTCAAATTCAAGGTATTAGCACCGATCACGATCGCTTCGGTGGACGTGAGTTTGGCTCTAATGTAGTGTGGCGCTGGACTCAAGGGGGAATCAATATCCTCCATTTGGGGGGAGCCGCAGCACCGATTAATATTGAACAAAAAATTCTCATGGGGAGTCCCGATGTGGCGTTAATCCCCGTCGGAGGAGGATCTAAAGCCTATACTCCTGAACAAGCAAAACAGGCGCTACAAGTCCTGGAGCCTAAAATAGTCATACCCACGCAATACCGGACACCAGGTGCCGATGCTAATAGTTGCGATCTTGTGGCTGTGGATAATTTTTTGACATTGATGGATGGGACGCCTGTGCGTCGAGTCAACAGTGACAAGATCTCCATCAAGCCAACTGATTTGCCGACAAAAGGGCCGATAATTGTAGTTTTGAGTTACCCTTTTTGACATACGCTGTTATTGGAAACAAGCGGGGATCGCAGTGGAACAAGTTTTGAGTCAATCTTCCTCTGGGCAGGCGAAGCAGTTTCTGAAGTTGCAGGCCCAGTTGCGGGAAAACTGGCATAACCTGGAACAGTTAGAAGAGGACGATGGTGATATTTTAGTGATACCCTCTCTAAGTCTAGACCAGCGAGAAATACAGAAGATCCAGGGGCATATTTACTACGAAGAACGCTTGCTGTTTTCTTTAATTCGCCTGTGGAATCCCCGAACACGGGTTGTATACGTCACATCGATGCCATTGCCGCCGATAGTAATTGAATATTATCTGCAACTGCTGCCGGGAATACCATTTTCTCATGCACGCGATCGATTGCTGCTATTGACCACCTACGACTCCTCCATTAAACCGCTGACGGAGAAGATTCTGGAGCGCCCGCGCTTGATGGAGCGGATTAAGCAGGCGTTGCGACCAGAAAAGACGTTCATGATATGTTACAATTCCACACCGAGAGAGCGAGAGTTATCGGTGCAACTGAACGTGCCCCTGTATGCCTTAGATCCGGATCTACTATATTGGGGCACCAAGAGCGGCAGTAGACAAATATTTGCTGAATGTGATGTTCCCCATCCTGATGGCAGCGACAAGGTTGAGAATGCTGACGATTTGGCGGTAGTGGCAGCAGAGTTATGGGAACGACAACCCGATTTGCAGCGCATGGTAGTCAAACTCAATGAAGGATTTTCTGGTGAAGGGAATGCTCTGTTGGACTTACGGCTTCTCAATGCGGTGACTCCGGGCAAAGCATCCCACGCATCACGGGTGAGTGCGATTCGCGATCGCTTCCCTTATTTGGGATTTCAATCTAAAAATGAAACATGGGAAAATTTTGCCAGTCGCATTCCAGAATTAGGCGCAATTGTGGAAGCCTTTATTGAAGGAGAAGAAAAGCACTCGCCTAGTGTTCAAGGTAGAATTACACCAGATGGCGAAGTGGAAATTGTCTCAACTCACGACCAAATTTTAGGAGGACCCCATCAACAGATTTTTCTTGGTTGTCGCTTTCCAGCTAATGAATCCTACCGATTACGCTTGCAGGATTTAGGTCTGCGGATTGGTCGAAACCTCGCCCAAAAAGGAGCTTTAGAACGCTTTGGTGTAGATTTTATGGCAGTTCGTAACAGCCAGCCAGAGGGTTACACAGACTGGGATATCCAGGCGATTGAAATCAATCTACGTAAGGGTGGCACTACCCATCCGTTCATGACTCTCAAGTTTCTAACCAAAGGTCGCTACGAACTTTCTACAGGGTTATTCTACAGTCAACAAGGTCGTCCGAAATATTACGTAGCCTCTGATAACCTCCAAAAAGAGCGCTATCGGGGTTTGCTGCCTGAGGATTTGATGAATATTATTGCTTACCACCGATTGCACTTTGATACGAGTACAGAGACGGGTACTGTTTTCCACTTGATTGGTTGCCTCTCCGAGTTCGGCAAGGTGGGATTAACGAGTATCGGTAATTCTATGCAACAGGCAGAGGACATCTATAACCAGGTAGTTAAAGTGCTAGACCAAGAAACAGTCAAGAATTTATCATAAATCAGCAGAATGCCCATGTACTCATGGTTGATTTAGTCAAGTGCCAAAAGGAGTAATTTTTTGAGGGTGAACCCAATGGGCTGCAAACTCTAACAGGACTTACGCACTGCTTCTATATATAGTGGTTCGTAGGGGCCTCTGTGGTTGCCCCTATATATGCCCAGTGTGCGTAAGTCCTGCCTAAGTTCTGAGAGCAATTCCTGCACAGCTGTAAAAAAATGTGCTATTCTGGTAAATGAGAATTAATTCGGTTGCAGCATTTGTTTTTAGTATTGACAGGTTTTTTCCTTTTGGTATTGGCAAGCATCTCTCCGAAATCTAGCTCTCTACACCCACCTAGTTTTGGAGACAATCTATGTCAATTTATGTAGGCAACTTATCCTACGACGTCAAAGAAGACGACCTCAGCCAAGTATTTGCCGAATATGGCACCGTTAAGCGAGTTCAGCTACCTACCGATCGTGAAACGGGTCGGATGCGTGGCTTTGGATTTGTGGAAATGGGTACAGATGCCGAAGAAACGGCGGCAATTGAAGCCCTTGATGGTGCTGAGTGGATGGATCGGGACTTGAAGGTTAATAAAGCAAAACCTCGCGAAGATAACAGGTCTTCTGGTGGTTCACGGGGAAATAACCGTAATTTTTCCCCACGCTACTAAGCTGAATCAAGTATTAATTTAACTCTAAGGAAAGAATGGGTTGACTGAATGAGTTGACGGGGTGACAACCCCGTCAGATGGCTGTCTGGATGAGGGCGGCAGCCCTCAGACCTCTTTGAAAATTGAGTTTTAGGTTGGGTTGAGGAACGAAACCCAACATAGATTCTGGGACTTGAGCTAGTTATTTATAACCCACATTCCGCACGCCCGGCGGGCTTGTCGTGGAAAAAGGATGCCCCAGCCTCACCAACAGCGTTCCGGTGGCAGAGCCACCGGAACGAGAAATAGGGGCAACGATCGGCTGGGAATTGCCTCTAGGAGCTGCTATATGTAGAGGCAGTGCTACAGTACTGATACCAAATCCGGGTTAGCTACCCCCTTTTTCTCGTTACCAGGCTCCTGCCTGGTAACGCCTTCACTCGGCTGGTGCCTCCCGATTCAAGGCACTAACCTCGGTAGCGAGTGCATACCTCTGACTTTCGGCAGAGCCGAAAAGAGTCCGTTCCCAGGCAGAGCCTGGGAACGAGCAAAGGATAAGGGGGGTATTTAACCCGGATTTGGTATGATTAAGTTGGACGCCAAAAAAAGCGCCACCGCTTAGGGTGGCGATATTATAGATTAAAAATGAAAAATCGTGAGATTTTTACTTTTCATTAGGCGTCGTAGTAGAGAGCAAACTCATAGGGATGGGGACGCAGCCGCATCGGGTTAACTTCATTGTCGAGTTTGTACTCAATCCAAGTATTGATGAAGTCTTCTGTGAAAACGCCAGTTTCAGTCAAGAAAGCGTGGTCTTCTTCCAAAGCTGCCAGTGCTAGCTCCAGAGAACCAGGTGTCGAAGGAACTTTACTTAACTCCTCTGGGCTGAGGTCGTAAATATCCTTATCCAGAGGTTCACCAGGGTCAATTTCGTTTTTAATCCCATCGAGCCCAGCACAGAGCATAGCAGCAAAAGCCACATAGGGGTTGCAGGTGGCGTCAGGGCAACGGAACTCTAACCGCTTCGCCTTAGGATTGGTACCAGACAGGGGGATACGGATCGACGCGGAACGGTTACCTTGTGAGTATGCCAGGTTCACCGGAGCTTCAAACCCAGGAACCAGCCGCTTATAGGAGTTGGTGCTGGGGTTTGTCAACCCTAACAACGCTGGGGCATGCTTCAGCAAGCCACCGATGTAGTTGAGCGCCATCTTACTCAAATTGGCGTAGCCCTCATCACCCCAGAAAAGAGGCTTCCCATCCTTCCAAATTGACTGGTGGGTGTGCATACCTGAACCGTTATCGTTAAACAGCGGCTTGGGCATAAAGGTAACAGTCTTGCCGTGGCGTTTGGCAACATTCTTGATGACATACTTATAAGTCATCAAATAGTCGGCTGCGTCCACCAAGCTAGCAAAGCGGAAGCCCAACTCGTTCTGCCCACCTGTGGCGACTTCGTGGTGGTGCTTTTCGATCGGAACGCCGCATTTTGCCATTGTCAGCAGCATTTCCGTCCGCATGTCTTGCAGGGTGTCTGTCGGGGCGACGGGGAAATAAGCCTCTTTGTAGCGGGGCTTATAACCTAGGTTGCCACCGGCCTCTTCCTTGCCAGAATTCCAACGCCCTTCCACAGAGTCTACGTAATAGAAGGCTTTGTTCTCAGTTTGGTCAAAGCGGACATCATCAAATACGAAAAACTCTGCCTCTGGACCAATATAGGCAACATCCCCAATTCCGGTGGAAATCAGGTAGTCTAATGCCTTCTGAGCAATGGTGCGGGGATCGCGGCTGTAAAATTCCCCGGTGCGCGGTTCCTTAATGCTACAAATTAGGCTGAGCGTCGGCTCTTTCATGAACGGGTCGATCCAAGCTGTTTTCGGATCGGGCACCATCATCATGTCTGATTCGTTAATTGCTTTCCAACCCCGAATGCTGGAGCCGTCGAAGGGCACTCCGCTGTCAAAGGAACTCTCGTCGATCTGGTCTTGGTAAAACGAGCAGTGCTGCCAGATGCCTGGCGTATCGATGAATTTCAGGTCAATGATCTGGATTTTTTGGTCTTGAATCATCTTCAAGATTTCTTGCGGGGTTTTAGGCATGAATGACTCCTTGAATCTCTAAGGTCTGTAAACTTCCCAAAGGGTGTAGTTAATTTAACGGTTTTCTAGGCAAGAAGCAGCTAAATAGCGATTACCACTCCTGAATCATCCTAGGGATGGACTTGCGAAAATATTGTATCCCTTGATACACTATTTCTCGTCCTGGTTTGTCGTCAATCTTAAAATAGTTACAAATTGTAGCGAAATTGACCAATAATTATCAAACGCATTATCTAGGGTATAAGATCGTATCAAAAGATACAGTTTGCAGTTGGGAGGCAAAAATGGTTTTTAAGCTGAATGTTACAGATCTTGATGAGCAAGAAGCGCTCACCTATCGAGCCGGACACCGGGTAGAACTAAAATCTCGCCCAGGCGTAGTATATATCATTGCCGAGTACGAACCAATGATGGTGCCGCCAATCTGGTTAGTCAACGATCCTAAGCCACGATATCCAGAAGAGTTGACATTGATCCCCAAACAGGTTATGTGCGCAAATTGGTTAAACCCAGGGGCACGTCGTCAAACTCGCTCCTCTGCACCCCAGGCGCGTTCTCGCCAAGGGTCACTACAGACTTCTGGTGTTAGGTGACAAAAAACTATAGTTGCTCTCCCAAATGAGACTAACACGCCTAAGGCTGTGGGATGATTAATTAATAGAGATATGCGTTTTTTTTGTCAAACGATAAAGATTGTTGTTGGGAGAGCTATTTCATGCGGGACGCAATCACAAACCTGATTAAGAGCTACGACGTCACGGGGCGGTACCTGGATCGGGATGCGATCGATAACCTCAAATCCTACTTTGAGACTGGTACGGCAAGAGTCACAGCCGCTGCGGTGATTAATGCCAATGCTGCCTCGATCGTCAAACAGGCTGGGTCGCAACTGTTTGCAGAACTGCCGGAACTAATCCGTCCGAGCGGTAATGCCTATACAACTCGCCGCTACGCTGCTTGTCTGCGGGATATGGACTATTACCTGCGCTATGCTAGCTATGCGCTGGTTGCAGGTGATACCAATGTACTGGATGAACGAGTGCTGCAAGGTCTGCGGGAAACCTACAATTCTTTGGGTGTGCCGATTGGCCCAACTGTTAGGGGCATCCAAATTATGAAGGACATTGTCAATGAGCTTGTGAAGGCTGCTGGTGTGCAACATACAGCGTTTGTTGATCGGCCTTTTGACCACATGACTCGCGACCTCAGCGAGCAGGATATCTAATCAATATCTGGCTTTTCTAGAAAATTGATGTAGAGCTACACATAGCCTCCGGGGTTTGGGTAGCACTACGTCATCGTTATTCATTCGCGAACTAAGTTAAATTTTATTTAAGATTTATTTATGAACAGCGAGATATAGCAGGAGTCAGGAGTCAGGAGTCAGGAGTCAGGAGTAAAGCCCTTACTGTGACTGGATTTGAGATTGAGAGAATGGCCTAACCGCCTTGGCGGTTGCTATATAATAAAACGCGAATATATTTTTGGTTGTTAAATTCCACTTAGCTTTTATACTACATCACTGTTGAGAATACGTACTCCGCTTGACCTTTACAATCGGCAACCAAAATTCACAAAATGTAATGCTTGATTGGGTTCGGGAATTATATTACACTATTTAATTCCTATGAGCAGCGATCGCAACGAGAGAGGCTTGACAGAACGCATAGATGTAGTTACAAATATGTAGTTACACTAAAGACACGAGGCTAAAATTGCGATGGGCATGGGACGAGGTGAAGAATCAGATAAACAAGTCGAAGCATGGTCTCGATTTTGACACAGCACAACTTGTGTTCGATGACCCTATGGCCGTGAGTAGACTCGACTCATATCCCGACGAGGAGCGCTGGCAAACCGTTGGGGCTATAGGTCCAGCAGTCGTTCTTGTTGTTCATACCTGGCCTCTAATTGATCAAGAAAGCGATGAAGAAGTCGGGCGTATCATCAGCGCCCGTAAAGCGACGAAACATGAGCGGAGGGCGTATGAAGAAGACACCTTCTAAGGGGTTGACTGCCGAGCAGAACGCGATCGCCTCGGCGATCGCTGCGCTGCCGGATGAGGCAATTGATACCGATGATATCCCGGAAGTGAAGGAGTGGAGCGATGCACGACGCGGGGTGTTCTACCGTCCGGTAAAGCAGCAGATTACGTTGCGGCTTGATGCCGATCTCATAGATTGGTTTAAGAGACATCACCCGGAGGGCGAAGGCTACCAGACCAGCATAAACCGCGCCCTACGGGAATATGTAGAGCATCATCAATCGTAAGCATCACAATCCATCGCCCAATCACCCCATCCCCCCATCGTCAGAAAGTTGTCCCAACCCTACCTGGTAGCCACGGGTGGCGCGATTATTGGAGGTACGGTTATTGTTTTTGTAGCGAATCCGCGCTCCTGCCCAAAGCAGCTTGTCTCGTAGGGTTTGGTAATAGGAATAATTATCGCGCAGAATAATAAACTTGGCATAACAATTAGCCATACGTACATCAACTCGATGTCCTGGCCAGATGGCAGTTGCTAACTCGCCATCCATCCAAAGTTTTGTAGCGAGCTCGTAATCCTCTAACGGCCAGATGCTAACAACAGAACCAGAGGGGATCACGATCGGGCGACTAGAGAGACTTAGAGGGCAAATAGGGGTTACAGTGATTGCTTCCATGCCAGAGTGGACGATCGGACCGTTGGCAGAAACCGTATAGCAAGTGGAACCAGTGGGCGTGGATACAATTAAACCATCTCCTTGATACTGATCGACAACTTCACCATCAATTTCCAGTTCTAAGATAGAGGTGAGCATGCGATCGGCCGAGGCGGGCTTGACACACATTTCATTCAATGCTAGGAAGCGAGCGCTTGCCGGTTCCATGTTCATGCGATCGCCTGCAAACACTGACGCTTGCAACATCATCCGTCGTTCGAGAGCATATCGATCCTCCAATAGCCGCTCCCAAACCCGCTCAGTATCTTTAAATTCCTCAAACGACTCAGTTAAAAACCCGAGGTGTCCCCCTACATTCACCGCTAGAATCGGAATTCCATCGGGAGATAGATGCCGCGCCGCTGACAGAGCAGAGCCATCGCCCCCCAATACCAGAGCTAAATCGATCGGTTGCATAGCCGAAGACAAAAAAACTGGGTAAGGATTATCATTTGCCCCACTCGGCCCCATCAACACGCGACACTGAAGCTTTTCCAGTTGCCGAGCGCATTCTTCAGCAAAACTCCGACTGTGGGGATCTCCCGCTTTATAAGCAATGATGACGTTTTTTAGCTGCACTTGAACAATATGATATCCCACTATGACTATTATTTATATTACCATCTAAAATATGACCTGCATTTACTCCAACCAAATAACCATTCTTGAATTTGGCATACCACGTAAACGATGAAATAAAGATGTAAATACTGAAAATTATGATATTATAATGAAGATACCAATCTATAGTTCATCAACAATCTAAATCAAACTAATGCCATATAGTCAATTTACTACGATGGCGAAGGTCAAAGAAGCATTTAATCTGACGACAAGAGAAGGAATCAGATTCTTACCAGAGATTGCGCCAATACAACCGAGTTCTATTTTAGAGGGAACGCTTGAAGAGAATCTGCCTTTAGCAGTGGGAACGGGAAGCGAGAAGGCGAGGTCAGAATTAATAATTAGTCCTGTGTTAGTAGAAGTTAGACGCATTCTAAATCGTCAGATTAGTTTATTTTCCGGAGAAGATTTTAATGTAGATGAATCAATGGGATTGAATGGAAGATGTGATTTTTTGATTAGTCGTTCTCCAGAACTATTAACGATCGAAGCTCCAGCAGTAATTATTGTAGAAGCCAAACAATCCGATCTAAGATCGGGGATTGGTCAATGCGTTGCTGAAATGGTCGCCTCCCAAAAATTTAACAATGCTAAAGGAAAGACTGTCAACAGTATGTATGGTGCTGTTACCAATGGAAATCAATGGCAATTTCTTAAATTAGAAGAAACAATAGTTACCATTGATTTCACAGTTTATCCAATTCCTCCAGTAGAACTGATTCTAGGGTTTTTGGTATGGATGATTAAGCAGGAGTAATCCTTAAAACCTGGGCTAATTTTTAAGATGACAGTGCGAAGGTACTAATGCTTTTTTCAAAATTCGGCAAACGCTGGTCAAATTCACTTTTGGCTGTAGAATAGGTTACCAACCAAAAGGTATCGCCGTTTTTAATCAGATAGAACAGTTGTTTAATGGGTTTGCCCTCTACTATAGATTCTGCTAAAATTCGCCCTGCCTGATAACTGCCCACAGATACAACCTTGCGCTCCACCACTTGGTACTGAGTGCCGAGTTGCTTAACTGCGGCATCCAGGTATTGCTCGATTGTAGTTCCAGAAGGCACTTTTTCTGTAGTAATGTTAACATTAGTCATAAATCCAGATCTAGCACTCTGGGGATCGAATGCTAACAGAGCAACGGCATTAGGATTTGCTTTGAGAGACTGTATTCCCTGGGTATATTCGGGGCCGACGGCTTTGAGTTTCTGGGTTAGAGCATCCAAATCTTTACTAGGGTTTCCGCCTTCATAATTTGGCGGCAGCGACAGTTCGACACCGTTGCCTTTGATAGTTTTCCAACTAGCAACAGGGACTTGAAGAGATGTCGTAGGCTGGGGTGACTGGGGCGACTGGGGCGACTGGGGCGTTGTCGTGTTACCACAACCTATAGCTGTACTCAGTAGAAATAGACAGACAAACAGCAGTTGACTTCGCTGGTTCATTGGGAGGGTTTTAAACAGTAGCCTTGACACTCCCCGGTCTAAAGACACGGGGATTCTGGGTTCCGAGAGCGAACTTGCCCAGACAGGATTGCTCCTACCTGAGTAGCGGTTCCCTCTCCCCAAGCGTTCAGGTCATCCTTGACCCAAGTTCCTGTGTGCCCCACAGTACTCAATCCACGTTTTAAGATGTTGATGGCAGCATTAAAATCTCGGTCGAGTTCGCACCCGCAAGCACATTTATGAGTGCGGGTACTTAGAGATTTTTTGACAATAATTCCACAATTTGAACATTCTTGAGATGTGTAATGAGGTGGCACAGCAATAGTGACCTTCCCCATTTTCTGCCCAAATCGTTCTACCCATTGTCGGAACTGATACCAACCAGCATCATTTATCGATTTAGCAAGACAGTGATTCTTAACTAAGTTTCGTACCTTCAAATCTTCATAGGCTACCAGATCATTAGATCGGATTACGCAACGCGCTACTCTAGACGCGTGTTCTTCACGTTGCCTACTTATTTTGAGGTGCTGTCTTGCTACTCGATTTCTAGCTTTGTGATAATTGCTAGACTGTGCCTGCTTGTTCTGCTTCCTCTCCTTACTATATTTTCTAGAAAGGCGACGTTGCAGCTTCTTTAACTTTTTCTCTCCTTCACGATAAAATTTAGGATTCGGTTCCGCATATCCAGTCGAGTCAGTGTAGAACGAAGCCAGCCCCACATCTAACCCTACAGCTCGGTTTGTTGGATCTGATTCAACTTTGGGCGCGTCTATCTGAATTACGAACTGGCAATAATACCCGTCAGCACGTTTGACTAAGCGTACTCGCTTAATTTGGTCAATCTGGTAATAGTTCAGATCGTATGTGCCAATAAGTTTTAATTTCCCAATACCTTTTTTATCGGTAAAGGTTATGGCTTTTCTGTTCTCAGATAGCTTCCAACCACTGGTTTTATACTCTACCGACCTACCATGCTTTTTGAATTGCGGATACCCCAACCCACCCCTGGGGTGGGTGGCTTTGCAGTTGTCAAAAAACCTCTTGATCGCTGACCATGCTCGTTCTGCTGCTGCTTGACGCGCCATTGAGTTTAGCTCGTCGGCAAATTTATATGACTCAGCTAAGACCTTGCAATATTTATTCAAGTCGTACTGACCTATGCCCACCTCATCCATCCAAAGTCGAAGGCATTTATTTCTAATAAACAGAGTAGTCCTTATCGCATCTTCTATGGCGACGAACTGCTCTTCTTTGCCTTTGACCTTGAATTCTATGACGGTTTGCATGGGCTAGTTTGATAATTCTTCTCTTATCTTATAGTATATAAAGAGCCATAACCCTAATGCCTACCTAAAGACAGATATCTCGCTCAATTCATTGAGCGAGTCGCGCTACATCCCCCGGTTGAAACACGGGGGTTTTGCGCTCCCGAACTTTTTAAGATAATAATTGTAACACGATCGTTACCCAACGGGGCAACCACAGGGGGATTGCCCCTACAATGTTGGGTTTCGTTCCTCAACCCAACCTACAAATACAATTGTTAGATTATAGCACAAACTCAGCTAAGCCTAGATAGCGAATACCCTCCGGCGTAACTTCAAACCGACAAGGCAACACCTCCAAACCTTGAGCAACCGCATCCCTTAACAACTTACCATAAACCACATCCCCACTATCACCAGGAGCGAAGTGAGTGCAATCGCCACGATTAATTAAATAGAGCATCACAGCCCGTGATTGGGGAAGTAACCCCATCAATTCCCGCAGGTGCTTCTGCCCCCGCTCAGTCACCGTATCTGGAAATAAAGCCAACCTTCCAGACGCCCAAGTGGTATTTTTCACCTCCAAATAAATAAAATGCTCCGAATCTTCCCCAGAGAGTAAAAAATCTACCCGGCTCTTCTTCTCTTTTCCATAAGGCACTTCCGAGCGAATTGTTCTATAGTTACCCAATTCTGGAAACAGAAATTTCTCCAAAGCTAGCTTAATAACTCGATTCGGCACAGCAGTATTGATTCCTACCCAAGTTGGTTCGCTGTCAGACACCTGAATTAGCTCCCAGGTATAGGATAACTTCCGCAGGGGATTATCAGTGTAAGACACCTGCACCAGACTACCAGGCGTAGAAACCCCCGTCATCGGGCCAGTATTTGGGCAGTGAGCAGTAATCACCTCCCCAGACGCCAACTCAATATCAGCAAAAAACCGCTTATAGCGTCGCTGTAAAATACCAGGGTAAAGGGTAGGGTAGTGGTAGAGCCAACTCATAATTATAGCTTTGCGTCCTTTGCGTTAAAACAACTATAGACTACTAAATTCTGGGTAAAAAGCTTGAGTATGCTGCCATCGATTTTTAAGACCTGCATTCCTAGAGAAGAAATTTTATCGGGAGAGCTATCTACAGAGTTATTCGCTGCTAAGCTGCGCTTGGTGGTAGAAGGAAGGGCTCCTGACGTTTATCAAGATTCCCAGAAATTTTTCGCCAACACCTTTCCCACAGACGGTTTAAGAACCCTCATCAAAGAAGTATTCGGTCGTCTGACAAAAACTTCTGTCGGGTGCCCTGTTATTCGACTAGAAACTAGCTTTGGTGGCGGCAAAACCCACGACGAGATTGCCCTATGGCACATCTGTAAACAAGGGCGCTACATAGAAGGGTTGTCGCGGTTTGCAGATCTGAGCTTGATTCCAGAACGTCCCATACAAGTAGCAGCGATCGCCTGCCAAGACCTCGACCCGATTAACGGCGTTTACCACTCAGAAACAGGCATTACCACCTATACCCTTTGGGGGGAGATTGCCTACCAAATAGGTGGGATTGAAGGTTATCAACTGCTGAAAGGTTCTGATGAAAAGAAAGTTAGTCCCGGTACGCAAGTGCTAGAACGGCTAACTAATGGGCAGCCTACTTTAATTCTGCTCGACGAAATCGCCGAGCATTTACGCAAGACTAGCGCTGTCAAGGTAGGAGACAGTAGCCTGGCAGGTCAAGTTGTCGCGTTTCTGTTCGCCTTGATGGACTTAGCAGCATCCTGCAACCATTTAGTATTTGTTTACTCCCTCGCCTCTGCTGCCGATACCTTTGGTGAAGAAACAACCGAAATTCGGGAAGCTATTCAAGCAGCAGCGCGACAAGAAAGCATTCTCAGTCCCAGTACAGATGTAGAAATTTACAATATCGTCAAGCAGCGGTTATTTACCAGTGTTAGCGAAAAAGCCGCTGAAGATGCAGCCAAAGAATATTTAAACGTTTATCGCATCAGTCGCATTAACTTACCCGATGGTTGTAAAGATGCCAGTTATCATAATGCGATCGCAGATAGCTATCCCTTCCACCCAGAATTATTCAGCCTACTTACTAAAAAAATTGCCTCAATTCGAGAGTTCCAGCGCACTCGCGGCGCTTTACGTTTATTCGCTGCCGTTGTTCGTCATCTTTGGCAAGATACTTCTGCGTGGGTTCCCATGATCCACCCCCATCACCTTCCCGTAGGACTCGATACCAAAGTGACGGACGATTTAACTTCGCGCCTACAGCGTCCGCTGATGCGGAATCCCATTCAAGCAGATATCTATAATCCAGATGGCAGGGAAGCTTACGCTCAAGTTCATGACCAAGAATGGTTAGCCGCAGGAAAACCCCCTTTCTCGACATGGGTAGGGCGGACAATATTTCTACATTCCCTAACTCAAGGTAGTTCGTCGGGCATTCATCGGGCAGAGTTAAATTTATCTCTACTCACGCCTGGACTGGAAATTAGTTTTGTAGAGCGGGCTTTGGAACGCCTGAGTGGTGTTGCTTGGTATTTAGACAACGATCCGATAACCTCGATCGCCCGATTTAAAGAAGAACCTTCTATTAATAAGATTATTACCGAAGAAAAAGAGCAAATTGGCAGAAGCGAGGCGAAAGATATGCTGCGAGGTCGCCGCGATACTGTTTTTGCTAAGAAATTCTTTACCACTATCATTGACCCCGAAAGTGCTTCTGATGTGGATGACACGACCGAGTATATCGCTTTGTGCCTGATTGACTTCAATGAAGCTACGATTAACAGTTCTACAGATGCTCATCCACCCCTGGTGGAACAAATTTTTAACCACACTGGGGAATCTGGGAAGTTTCGCACCTTCCGCAATCGCTTATTATTTCTGTTGGCGAATAAACAAGAATTAGAACGAGCGATCGATAATGCCAGAGAACTGAAAGCGATTCAGAATATTCTCAAGAGTCCCAATCGACTCCAGGACTTGTCTGAAAACCAGCAGAAGCAGTTGAAGCTAAAGCAAGGTGAAATGGAATTGGCAGTGCTGGTATCTTTACTTATGGCATATCGCCACTTATTTTATCCAGCCCAAGATCTGGTAAAAGCGCCTAAAGGCTTAATGCACTACGTCCTTCCCGCGCAAGATTCCAGCACTGTCAAGGGAAAAAATAATCAACAAGAAGTAATTCTCAAAGCACTAAGAGACTGTCGTAAAATTCGGGAAGAGAACGCGCCTGCCTTTGCCCCTGCTTATATTTTGCAGAAAGTGTGGCACTCTGGGTTAGATCGTTGGACAACTAAAAGCTTGTGGGAAGCCTTTGCTAAAGATTTGAGTTTGAATATATTGCAGGATGGGGAAATTCCCAACCTGCGGGAGACAATTCGCACGGGACTGAGTGCGGGACAGTGGGATATGAAAATAGGCTCTCGCCTATTTATCAAAACCAACGATGGTAGCTTTAGCCTCCCTGAAACCATAGAATTTTCCGATCGCGTAGAGCTCTATCGCCGGGGAATCCTGGAACCGCCCAAACCGAAAGAAGTTGAACTCAGCGCCCATTTAATGCCCAGTACCAATTCTGCTAAACCAGTACGGGTACGCTGGAAAGCGTCGGGGGCATTAACGGTTAGTCTTTATCAAGATAACGTACCGCAGCCGGGGACATTTCTACCGTCAGACGAATACGAAACAGTTATTGACAAAACGACCGTCTTCCGCTTAGTAGCCGACTACGGACAAGGAGAAACCGCCACCGCCGAACAGCGGGTAGCCTTAACCTCTATCGGAGGTAGCTATAACCCAGGTAGTATGGCGACTACATCAACAGCCCACGAACAACTGGAAATATATGCGGTTAAGCCGGAGATTTTTGAATTACAGGGAACGCCCAACAGCGTGTTTAATGAATTAAGCGATCGCATCCACGATAATAAAGTTCAAGGTATTACCGCGCTAGAACTGTCGGTAGAGCAGGTGATAGACTATCGTAAGCTGGGTACAGCCTTACCTCTACTCAGCCGCTTACCCTTGCAAGTAGACCAAAAAGCGACAATTCAAACAGGAGAGCAGTTTGTTCGCTTAGAATATCAAGGTACGGCGCGGGGGTTTCAGAGTGCTTTGGCATTTGTTAACGGGTTGCTGAGTACCCCAGACACCCAAGCTGATGTTTCCCTAACTTTTAAGTTTGAATTTTCAACGCCAGTTTTACCAGGAGGTACAGAAATCAATGAAATTCAGAAACAACTTAACCGCAATCCGGTAGAGCGGCTGAATTTAACGGCAAGAGTCACCTATTGATATGCAGGAGTTTCAACTGCGAGTAGTTCCTACTGATAACAATAATTTCGCCCTGGAGTTGTATCAGTGCGCCTATAAGAAAGCTGGGGAAAAGAAGCGTCCTGCGGCCAAACGAATTGGACGCTTAAAAGGCAATGCCTTGATTATGGCTAGGCAGGCGATTTATAACTGCCTGAAGGCTAATAACTATGACCCGAAGACGCTATCACATAAACGTTCTTCTTCCTATATTCTTTCGGAGGAATCTGGAGTTAATTTAGCTTTGTTATTTCAGGCGTTGCAGCCACTTGCTAAACCAGAAAGAATTACTAATATTACCGCAGGAATTACAGCGATGGGTAATGAAGAATCTCATTATTGGTTTGCTAAAATCAGCAATGGCAAACGTAGCACTGCTTTAAAAGCGATGCGTATACTACTAGGAGATTAGTATAATGAACTACCCAGAACAAATCTTGTTAGAAAAATGGCGTAAACTTGCGCCAGATAAGAAGCAAGAAGCCAATTGATTAGGATTGTAGGTTGGGTTGAGGAACGAAACCCAACATTAAGGTTTGAAAACCTTGGATTTCCCTTTGTTCAAGATCTCAGCCAATTGATTAGTAAAATTTATCACACTAAGTGTTGGAGAGCCACCAAAACCACCCGTATTCTGCTGTGGTATTGCCGAAGCGGCGATTTTAATCACCGTCAGCACTTGACAAAGCTATATATCAGATATATCATAAAACTATGTTAAATAGTGGGTTATGTCTACAACTATCCTTATGACAGAAGAAGCCAGTTTAAAAGTTGATGTACGTACTGCGATTATGGCAGCAAGGAACTACCTGATGTGGTTAGGAGATATGATAGATAATGAAATACAAGATCTTCGGCTTGAAGAGGTTGAACTATCAGAAGATAAAAATTTTTGGTTCGTTACGTTAGGATTTAATCGGCCAATAGATAGCACAAAAGATCCTCTAGGTTTTTCTACTATTACCAGATATGAGCGAGAGTACAAAATCTTCAAAATTGATGTAAAAACAGGTGAAGTCTATTCTATGAAAATTAGAGAAGTATGAAAGATTTTACTAATAATCTTTTTAAGAAATATAGACAAAAGTGGATTGTAATTGATACAAATATCCTTCTTCTCTGGTTTGTTGGAAATGTCAATCGGGCGCGAATATCGAAATTTAATCGAACAGAAAAATTTACTCCAGAAGATTATGATTTACTAAATAATATCTTGTACTCCTTCCAAAGAATAGTTACGACTCCTAATATTATGACGGAAGTTAACAGTTTAATCAATAAAATTGGCGAACCAGAACGCAGTCAATGTTTATCTACCTTGAGTGATATTGTAAATCATAAAATAGATGAGTTTTATTTGGAAACCAGTCAGGTTGTGAAAATGGATAATTTTACTAAATTTGGACTAACTGACTGTGGAATTATTAATCTAGCTAAAGATAAATATTTAGTGCTAACAGACGATTTCAAATTGGCTAATTGTCTGTCAACATTAGAAATCGATAATATCAACTTTAATCATATTCGTCAATTCGATTTTAAATAAACAATGACTGATTCTACCCCTAAACGACCTGCTGTTTTTATCGAAAAAGCGATGCCTGTACAAATTTTAAATGAACAGGTGTATTACGAACATGGGGGCAATCCATTTAAAGGGTTGCATCGCTGGTATTCGCGCAAGCCGTTATCGTTTAGTCGTGCGAGTGTGTTGGGTTCATTGTTACCAGCAGATGTGACTATGGAAGAGTTTGAATATCTGCTAGGTTTGGAACCAGGAAAGGAAGTAAAACTTTACAAAACGCCTCCTTCTCCGGTGCGAATTAAGAAGGTGCAGGATTATTGTGAGAAAATCTGGGGAACTCGGACACCCACAGTTTTAGATGCATTTGCAGGTGGGGGAAGTATCCCGTTTGAAGCGGCTAGATATGGGTTAAATGTACTAGCTTCTGATTTGAATCCTGTAGCGGTTGTAACAATGAAAGCTGCTATGGAATATCCGCTGAAATTTGGGCCAGATTTGCAG
>CASBRB010000154.1 GCA_949127975.1 Oscillatoriales cyanobacterium PMM_0019
TAATCTAAGTTAGGGTTATGTTCTACAGGTTCCTTGCCATCATCAATCACCCAATCTATCCAGAACTCCCCAAGACAAGGACGTACAGTAACTTCACGTACCCAATAGTCGTCTATAAAGTCCGGTAATTCTAATCTAATCTCGGTGATTAATTCTGGCTTAGTCTCTCTACTGATTGATGGGTAAAACCCACCATCACAGTAATTTAATGCCTGGCGTGGGAATGTGACCGCTGCCAATCCTCCCTTTTTCCGATACTTTGGTAATGATGGTCTATCTACTTCTCTTTTATAGTACAAGTCAACCAACCCATTGTAACTGGTGATGGATTCGGCAACAGACTTTAAACTCTGTTGTGCTGACTGTGCTGCCATTACTTTATAATGAGGGTTGTCTTTGAGCAGATTACACAACTCAGTATAGCTTATCTGACATCGATAAGTTTTCCAGCCACAACGTAGATCATCACCTACCCAATATGTAGTTGTCGAGTTTTCTATCTCTGCCAAACGTTCATAGTGAGTCTGACGAGCTTGATAAATGGCACAGTTGATTAGACTATTGACGTGCGAACACTGATACTGCCAGAATGCTGACTCTTCATCACTAAACTTTGCTCTGATTGGAATTGTTCTATACAGTTGATATCACCTCCTTGTTAAATCTATACTAACACAAAGAGGAAACATTGAGGAAAAAAAAGCTGAAAGATAAATATTTAAGAATACGGATTAGTCAGAGGATATTAGATAAGTTAAGATTATATGCTGCTAGTCGTGACAAAACGATGACTAGCATTGTTGAGGACTTAATTGATACTCTACCTGATGTTAAGGGAACTTAGGATATGTTATGATGAGGGGGTAATCTTTCATCCCCATGCTTAAAAGACAGTAGCTCAAAGATTACCCCCTCATACTCCCCCTTTTTTCGGTAGAAACTTTAATGAAAACCCACCGGATTTGGCATAAATCTGAAGCTGGCTTAACCTTGATAGAACTATTACTAGCAGCCACACTCTTTCTAATTATACTGAGTATAGCTGGCACTGGTTTAATTGTCATCATTAATGCCAACAAAAGAGCAGAAGCTGAAACAATGCGACGAGTAACACTCAATCGCGCCCTTAATTTTATTGCTGATGACATTAGAATGGCATCCAGAATCAACAGTACCAGTACCACAGGAACAACTACTGCTACTACGGCAGCAATAAATTCAGGGCTTTATGGTTCAATAGGTAGCAATGGTACGATCGTTTTATATTTAGAAATATTAGGTACTTGTGTAGGATACCCATTTACTGAGACAATCATTTATGATATTCGTGGCAATACGGGCACTTGGTTAGGACCGCTAGTAATTAATCGTTACGGACGTATCCCTAAACATGACGGCAGTATTGATTGTCTTAGTAGCCCACAGCCAAGCATAGCAGTAGTTGACGCTATTGTGAGCAATAATATCAATCCACTTCCTACTTGCAATCCACCAGGCGTCCTTTCCGGTGCAGGTGGTTTTTATGCTTGTGTTAATGGTGCCAAAGTCGATCTTACAATAGCAGGCAGACCTGTACAACATTGGCTAAGTAATTCTCAGAGTTCTGACTGTACACCCGGAACTCCCGGAAGTCCCTATTGTGTAGTAACTACAGTTAGTAGCCGAGTCATGCATTAATTGATTTAGTACTTACGCCGACTGGGCATATATAGGGTAGCCCTGCAATCGGTGTTCTTTCTCGTTGATTTCTCGTTCCCAGGCTCTGCCCTTGTCCTTACCCAGATTTCTAGCTTCGTTTCAATCCCGCCAGCGATTCAAATCGCACAGCTTATAGCTTAAGTCGGTTAAAACCGACTAATTATTTTTAAGTAGCTTTCAGTCCGTTTTAACGGACTTTCGCTATTAGCCTCCGGTTTGAACCGGAGGCGGGCTGATGGATAAGCGATAAATGTGGGTAAGGACAAGGGCTCTGCCTGGGAACGAGAATAACAGCGTCCTAACCGCCAAGACGGTTGCTATAGGAGGCAGAGCCTCACCGACAGCGTTCCCAGGCAGAGCCTGGGAACGAGAAACGAGAAAAATATCTAGGGGGCAACCACAGGAGGATTGCCCCTACAATCTAGGCATATCTAGAGGCAGTGCGTAAGTCCTGACTAATTATCCTCGCTAGCCCCTCCCAAAGCCGCTTGTGCCTTCTGGCGCTCCAACTTCAAAATTAGCACTCCCAAAGGAGGCAAACATAAATCTAGGGAGTTATGATGATTGTGGAAATACCACTCATCAGTCCACTTGCCGCCCAGATTTCCCATATTACTGCCGCCATATTCCCGGGAATCACTATTAAACAACTCAGTGTAAAATCCTGGTTCCGGCACTCCTACTCGGTAGTGGCTGTGAGGTTGAGGCGTAAAATTACAAACTATGACAACAAACTCATCTGAATCCTTAGCACGGCGGATAAAAGCCACTACACTGTGACGATTATCACTACAGTCAATCCACTCAAACCCAGGCTCAGCAAAATCTTGGGTATAAAGTGCTGGTTCACTGCGATACAACTTATTCAGATGGCTCATAAACTGGTTTAGCTGCTTGTGGCGATCGAATTGCAGCAGATACCAATCCAAATCACCCCAAACATTCCACTCATTCCACTGCCCTAACTCCATACTCATGAATAGAGTTTTCTTACCAGGGTGAGTAAACATATAGGTGAACAAGCAGCGCACATTAGCGAACTTCTGCCACTCATCCCCCGGCATTTTCCCAATTATATTACTCTTGCCGTGGACTATCTCATCGTGAGACAGAGCCAGCATGAAATTTTCGCTGTGGTTATACCACATACTGAAAGTAATATTATTCTGGTGGAACTGGCGGAACCAAGGGTCCATGTTGAAATAATCCAACATATCATGCATCCAGCCCATATTCCACTTTAAATTAAAGCCTAATCCTCCCACATAAGTAGGCCAAGACACCATCGGCCATGAGGTTGACTCTTCCGCGATCGAAAGTACCCCAGGAAAGTAACTAAATATGGTATGATTCACCTGACGCAGGAAATCAGCAGCCTCTAGGTTTTCCCTACCCCCGTACTGGTTAGTCACCCATTCCCCTGGCTTGCGACAATAATCTAGGTAAAGCATTGAAGCCACAGCATCTACCCGAACGCCGTCAATGTGGTACTTGTCAAACCAGAATAAAGCATTGGCTACAAGAAAGTTACGCACCTCGTTACGACCATAGTTAAATACCAAAGTACCCCACTCCTGGTGTTCTCCTTTGCGGGGATCGGCATGTTCGTACAGGTGAGTACCATCGAAGAAAGCCAAGCCGTGCCCATCCTTGGGGAAGTGTCCTGGAACCCAGTCTACGAGCACCCCTATACCGTTTTGGTGGCACTGGTCAACAAAATACATAAAGTCCTGTGGTTTACCATAGCGGGAAGTGGGGGCATAGTACCCAGTCACCTGATAACCCCAGGAACCATCAAAAGGATGCTCGGCGATCGGTAATAGCTCAATATGAGTGAATCCCAACTCTTTAACATAGGGAATCAGCCGCTCTGATAACTCTCGATAAGTCAGAAAACGCGCTCCTGGTTTGTAGTCAGAAACCACCACCACTGGCTCTAATTCACCATTGGGTAATCGGGCAGGTTCGGCTGAAGATGCGTGCATCCAGGAACCCAAATGGCATTCATAAACTGAAATCGGCTCAGACAGTGCCTCGGTGTGACGACGCTTTTCCATCCATTCGTCATCTTGCCAGGTGTAGTTATTTAAATCAGTAACGATAGAGGCAGTTTTAGGTCGTACTTCCTGCCCGAAGCCGTAGGGATCTGATTTTTCGTAAATATGACCATCGAAGTTTTTGATTTCATATTTATAGGATTCGCCTACCCCCAGTTCAGGAATGAACAGTTCCCAAACCCCATTTACCCGTTTGCGCATTTGGTGTTTGCGTCCATCCCAGTGATTGAAATCTGCCAAAACCGAAACGTTACGGGCATTGGGAGCCCAAACGGCAAAGTAAACTCCCTTGACGCCTTCCATTTCCATTGGGTGGGCACCCATTTTCTCGTAGATGCGGTGATGATTACCCTCAGTAAATAGGTGAATGTCAAAGTCTGTTAACCCAGCAGAGCGGAAGGCATAAGGATCGTATATAACGCGCTCATGTTCTCCTTCTTTTATCCGTAGCTGGTAGTTTGCCAGTTCTGGAGTATCAATTATGCTTTCAAAAAAGTGGGGATGATGCACCGACTCCATCGGGTATTCCGTTCTTGCTTCAGGGCAAAGCACCGAAACGGCATCGGCATTCGGGATATAGACTCTCACCGCCCAGACAGTTTTGCCATTTTGCTCGATAGCATGGGGACCGAGAACTTCAAACGGATCTTGATGGTGATTCCAAACAATTCGATTAATCTGTTCTGGGGCAATGGTTGTCATCCTAAACCTACCTATGCTAAAATATGTCACTCAATCTCGGCTATGAACAACTCCTGTGCCAGTTGGCAGGATTTAAGCCTGCCAACTGGCACTAGGGGAGAAAACTCTTTAATATTTATATACAATTTTTGAGTTTTCTATATTTTCCCATTCCCATCGTTGTTGTTTCCTCTGTCTGAATATACAAAAAGCGCCAGAAGAATCGAGAAGGGAATTATAACACATAAATATAAATTTTGTGATATAGCTTTTATTTTATAGGAATACCGATCGAACGCAGCAATCTTCGCAAGCGCAACAGCACAATCAGATCGCGCACTTTGGGGTTGAGATTATCTATAGGTGGTCCAGTTCGCAATTGAGCTTGTAACTCGGCATATTCAGCAGCGGTGAGGCGCTTGCCGTCGATAGGCGATCGCGCCTCTGTAATAATTTCTGTCCGCAACACTTCCTCTGGAACGTCAGAGGCAGGCGGCAAAGCCCAAGCGTTTTGGACGCCTAACGGCATCAACTCGATTAATACGCTTAGTACCCCAGTAATAGTTCCTTTTCTCATAGCCAAATATAGACATTGATTCTAGACTCAACCGCAATTTTACCAAAAGGGGATGAGCGTCCCCTTTCGGGGCAGACAAGCAGAAGAGTAGTGCTTGCCTAAAAATTCCCAAGGTAGCTGGGAAATCTTGCTACTCCAAGTAAAGTTCGCCGTTGACTACTTAGGCTTTGCTGAGGGGGATGCTGACGGTTTACCAGAAGCCCCAGGACTAGGAGATTTAGTTCCAGCAGAGGGTGAGCTACTCGGTGAGCCACCTGACTTAGGAGACGTGGTAGCGCTTGGCTCAGTAGTTGATGGCTTAGTACCACCGCCAGGAGCAGGACTACTGGCAGGAGACTCACCACCACCACCACCAGCATTATCGCCACCGCAGGCAGCCAAGGTGGTACTCAAACCGATCGCCAAGCTGACGACTAGGGCAAGACTCAAGAATTTTTTGTTCATACACTCCTCAAACAAGGATTGGGGGAAAATAAAGTAGACAGTCGTTAATCCTATGTATGTACTTTTACCACAATTACGGCAAAAACACCTATCTCTATAGAAATACGATAATGATAGATCGGGTCAAATAGATTAGAAAAGTTAAAGTGTTATTGCCGTCACATTACTGCCGGGGTCTGTCAGTAGGGGATTTTAGGTGGTAACTTATGGGAAGTATTGGTGAAGCTTATGTCTGTTGCTCCGCAAAATTTTGTGTCTACCCGAAAACGCAGGTCTAGAAAAGCCGCAGTTTCTCAACTGCCAACCACTCTTAAAGCTAGGAAGGCATCTTTAAAACGCGAACCCGTTCCACCGCCAAAGGTAATACCTGTGCCAACTAGAGCTAATAATCTTCGGGAGATGAGCCTACGTGACAAGCAAGCCGCACCGCCTTGGCTGCGAACCCTAGTGAGGGCGCAGCGGAGTTCCTCAGTAATTACCTTCCTGCTGTTTGCACTTACGCTGACAGTTTATGCCTGGACAGTATATAACCAACAGAGGTGGGCGCAGGACTACCATAAACTGGAAAACTTGCAACGCCAAGAGCGGCAGATGACGGCAGCAAATGAAGTTTTGAAAAACCAGCTAGCGCAACAAGCCGAAAATCCTAGTACTGGTTTGGTTGCTCCTAGCCCAGAAAACACCATTTTCATGTCACCCGCACCCCAACGCCCGCTGACTACAGCATCGCCACAGCATGCAGTTCCACAGCCATCGCCAAAAGCACCACTGGGGTATTAGAAATATTTTCTTAGGAGCAGATTGAAAATGGCTACCTTGCCCCCCCGTTCAGACCCCTGGAAGCCCAAACCACGATCAGTGGGACGCTTAGAAAAATCACCGCCCAGGCAGCGAGACACCTTTGGAGGGCGAAAACCAAAGTCTTGGTTTCCCGATCGCAGACTGGTGCTAGTTTGGGCAATACTGATCGCAGGCGGGCTAGGACTAGCGCTGAATTTGTATAATTTGCAAATAGTAAAAGCACCAATGCTGCTGCAAAAAGCCCGACAGCAGCAGATGGTTTCCCTGCGGCCTTTTGTTCCCCGACGTTCCATTGTCGATCGAAACGGCAACGTTTTAGCAACCGATCAGCCTACCTATACACTGTACGCCCATCCCAAGCTGTTCAAAAAGTCCAAGGATGAGGTGGCAGAGCAGCTCTGCGCTATGATTAATTGCTCACCTGCTGATTTGTTGAAACAGTTCAATCAGAAAAACAGCGGCATTCGGGTTGCTGTAGCCCTGAAAGAAGATGTAGGTGACAGGATTACCAAACTACGACTCGATGGTTTAGAGCTGAGTAAACAATATTCCCGCCTTTACCCACAGCAGGAACTGGCAGCAGACGTAGTGGGGTACGTCGATATAAACCATCGCGGACAAGCTGGAGTGGAATATAGCCAAGAAAAACTACTAGAACGG
Organism: Oscillatoriales cyanobacterium PMM_0019; assembly: GCA_949127975.1. Lineage (GTDB taxonomy): Bacteria > Cyanobacteriota > Cyanobacteriia > Cyanobacteriales > CASBRB01 > CASBRB01. Next base: position 6,919 of record CASBRB010000154.1, read on the forward strand.
GACGTTCGTTCTGTCCGTCTCAGCCGCTCCGGTAACGGCGCTGTGATGCCTGACTATGTGCCAGAAGGATTTTTGCACTTTGATGACACACACTTGCAATTAACTATCGACAGTCGCCTGCAAAGATCGGCTCGCTTGGCTCTCAAGGAACAAATCAAGGAGTTTAAAGCCAAACGCGGAGCAGTCATCGTCATGGACGCGGCCGATGGTTCTCTGCTAGCGCTGGTAACAGAACCAACATACAACCCCAACGAGTACTCCCAGTATAATATAGGACTGTTTAAAAACTGGGCGCTGACAGACCTTTATGAACCAGGTTCAACGTTTAAGCCCCTGAATGTGGCTATAGCACTAGAAAGTGGTGTTATCCAACCTGATAGTGTGTTTAAAGACTCCGGGCACATTTCCGTAGGTGGCTGGCCGATCAAAAACGCTGAAAACGATCATTTGGGTATGCTGAGTGTGGCTCAGATTATCCAATACTCCAGCAACATCGGCATGGTGCAAATCATGCAGCGGCTCAAGCCTGAAGTGTACTACGGCTGGCTGGAACGGCTGGGACTAGGGCAAATAGTGGGCATAGATCTACCCTTTGAATCAGCCGGACACATGAAAAGCCAAGAACAGTTTACCTCAGTGCCGATCGAAGCTGCAACCACTGCCTTTGGCCAGGGCTTCTCTCTAACACCTATCCAGTTAATCACTTTACACGCAGCTTTAGCTAATGGCGGTAAACTGGTAACTCCCCATGTAGTGCGAGGTTTAGTCGATAGCCAAGGGAAAATTCATTCGCAGCCACACCTAGCAGCACCACGACCAGTTTTTTCCCCAGAAACTACCCAAAAAGTGTTAGAAATGATGGAAACTGTGGTGCAAAAAGGTACTGGAGAAACAGCGAAAATACCTGGTTATCGGATAGCTGGTAAAACTGGCACTGCCCAGAAAGCCAGTGCCCAAGGTGGATACAACAGTACTGCCCTAATTACTAGCTTCGTGGGCATCTTACCTCTAGACGGAACCCACCGCTATGTGGTTTTGGCGATAGTGGACGAACCGCAGGGCTCCGAGATTTTTGGTTCAACCGTAGCAGCACCGGTTGCAAAATCTGTCATGGAAGCGCTAATTACCTTAGAGCGGATTCCACCTAATCAAAAGGATTAGGACTACGCAAAAATAACCCATACTCGATGCTTTCCACCACTGCCTGATAGGAAGCATCTAGAATATTAGGCGAAACGCCTACGGTAGTCCAGCGTTGGGAACCATTACTCGATTCAATTAGAACGCGAGTTTTTGCCGAAGTGCCAGCACCACCGTCGAGAATCCTTACCTTGTAATCCGTCAAGTAAAACGAAGCAATCTCCGGGTAGAAATTCACCAAAGCTTTGCGTAATGCAGCATCCAGGGCAGAAACCGGACCATTTCCTTCTGCTGCTTCCAGAATATCTTTGCCATTAACAGCGACTTTGACAGTAGCGATGGCTAAGCAATCGCTACTTTTTTGCCCTTGCCGCATATCAGAATGAACTTGAAACCCTTTAATTTCAAATAGCTGCTGCCGATATCCTAAAGCCTCACGCATCAGCAAGTCAAAACTCGCATCAGCCGCCTCAAATTGATACCCCTGATTTTCCAATTCCTTCAAGCGTTGCAGGATTTTCGGCAAGGCGGGGTGTTCCCGTGAGAGATTAATATTAAAACTACGAGCTTTTGCCAAAATATTACTTAACCCAGATTGATCGGAAATTACAATCCGACGCTCATTGCCAACTAAAACCGGGTTAATATGTTCGTAAGTTAGGGGGTTGCGCTCAACTGCTGAAACATGGATGCCGCCTTTGTGGGCAAAAGCAGAGCGTCCTACAAACGCCGCGTAGTCATCTGGTGCCAGATTCACAACTTCACTGACTAAACGAGAAGCGTAGGTGAGATTAGCTAGTTGGGCGTCCTGAATACAACTGTAACCTAGCTTGAGTTGCAAAGAAGGAATCAGCGAGCAAAGATTAGCATTACCGCAGCGTTCGCCATAGCCATTCATCGTACCTTGAACCATGCAGGCACCTTCCATTACTGCTGCGATAGCATTAGCCACGGCTGTATCAGAATCATTGTGAGTGTGGATGCCGAGGCGATAAGTTGGGTAATCTGGAACTCCTCTCACCACGTCTCGGACAATTTGACTAATTTCGTAGGGTAAGGTGCCACCATTAGTGTCGCACAGGACAAGCCATTCTGCACCAGCTTGCATTGCTGTTAGTAGAGTCTGGAGGGCATAATCCCGATTGTGCTTGTACCCATCAAACCAGTGTTCGGCATCGTAAATCACCTGACGCCCCTGGCTGCGGAGATACTCAATAGTATCTCGGATCATCGCTAAGTTTTCTTCGCGGGTGGTTTTCAGCCCTTCCGTGACGTGTAAGTCCCAAGATTTGCCAAAAATTGTCACCCAGCGAGTACCAGCAGCGAGAATTGCCTGCAACATGGGATCTTCAGCAGCCGTTTTGTTCGGGCGTCGGGTAGAACAAAACGCCACTACTTCCGCCTGGGTAAGCGGTTCTTCTTTTATTTGCCAGAAAAATTGTACATCTTTAGGATTTGCCCCAGGCCATCCCCCCTCAATAAAGGGTATACCCAATAGATCTAACTGTCGAGCGATGCGTAATTTATCTTCTAGTGATAAAGATAGTCCTTCACGTTGAGCGCCATCCCTGAGGGTGGTGTCGTAGAGCCAAATTTGCTTTGAGCGATTTGAAGTCATGGGCGAGAAAATTAAACTGCCGAAGTTGTCAAGAAATGTAAAATTAAAGTTAACTATTTACGATCGGGGTACTCAGAAAACTAATTATGCCAAAAGTAACAGCCCAAGGAAAAACATTCCAGTGCGAGCAAGGCAGCAATCTGCGGAAAGTGCTACTAGAGAATGGTATCGACCTCTACAATGGCAACGCGAAAACCATAAACTGTCATGGATTCGCTACCTGTGGCACCTGTACCGTTCAGGTAGAAGGGGAAGTGTCAGCCCCCAACTGGCAAGATAAAGCACGCCGATCGCTTCCTCCCCATTCTCCCACAGCTAACCGCCGATTAGCCTGCCAAACTCAAGTTTTAGGAGATGTCCGAGTCACAAAATTTGATGGTTTCTGGGGAGAAGGTAGTCAAACCGTGTGGACACCGGAAGGTTAACGCTTTTTTGAAGAAAAACTTACACAGGAGCGATGGCAATCGCTCCTAACTATCGTATTTTAAGTAAAAATATAATAGCCAAAAAATAATCCTGTTGATTGATGCCATAGGCACAATAATACATTAAACTTAATTTAGCCTAGTTGAGGGGCGCACGTCCGCTCCATTTACTGTCTATTGAAAACCAATCACAAGGACTAACCCAATATGTTCAACAACATGAGCTTGCAAGCACGGATTCTTAGCGCCTTTATGTTTATGGGGCTGCTGGTGTTAATTATCGCTCTCGTAGGCTGGAGTGCCACTACCCGACTATCCCACGATCTAAATACCATTGGAGGCAATTACTTGCCTAGTATAGTCAACCTCTGGGAAGTTAAAGACGGGCAGAACGCGGTGCGAGCCGGAGAACGATTACTACTCCTTACCAGAGCCAGTTCTCAGGCAAGGCAAAATGGGTTAACTAAGATGCAGGATGCTTTGAATCAGATCGACCAAGGATGGCAAGCATACCAAAAACTGCCTCGTGAGTCTGAGGAAGACAAGATTTACCAGACAGTGCAGCCGCTGTGGAAGGATTGGCAGAAATCCCACGAAGAATTTCTGAGCATATATCAGGACTTTGCCAGATATAATATTTTGAATCCAGATAAAGTTGTGGAGGACTTGTTAAGACAAGGAAAAACCAATTCGCCCGAACTGCAGCAAGCCCAGTTAGCCAACGAGGTGCTGGATAGACTAAATCAGCAAAGAGAAAACGTAGTAGTGCCGGCGTTTGAGAAAGCGTCAAACGCCTTGCAAGAGCTGCTGGCATACAATCAAAAAGGCGGATTAGGAGCCGTAGAAGCAGGTAATCGGGATATATCTCAAAGCAATTTATGGATACTTGTGGGTGTAATAATTGGTCCAATTACTGCTGTGGTAATGGGGATTTATTTCAGTAATACGATCGCTAAACCCCTAGGGGCAAAAATTGCTGGAGTTGTCGGAGTAGCACAAAAAATTTCAACGGGCGACCTCACTACCCCGGTTCAAACTACGGAAAATGTTGATGAGGTTGGTCAATTACAAAATGCTTTTTACACCATGTCGCAAAACTTGAATAACCTAATCTATCAGGTGCAGAGGTCTGGGGTTCAAATCACCACCTCGGCTACCCAAATTGCTGCCTCTGGCAAGCAATTAGAAGCGACAGTGACAGAACAGGTGGCATCAACAAATGAGGTTACAGCCACAGGCAAAGAGATTGCTGCCACATCGGAACACTTAGTTCGGACGATGGATGAAGTTGAGAGAGCATCCGAACAAACTGCACGGGCGGCCACTGAAGGTCAAACAGACTTGATGCAGATGGAAACAACCATGCGAACATTGGCAGATTCTACTGTTACCATTTCTGGCAAATTGGGAATGATTAGCGAAAAAGCTCAAAACATCAATACTATCATCATCACTATTACTAAAGTCGCAGATCAAACCAATTTACTCTCCCTGAACGCAGCTATAGAAGCGGAAAAAGCCGGAGAGTATGGTAGGGGTTTTGCGGTGGTGGCTAGAGAAATCCGTCGCCTCGCGGATCAAACAGCAGTTGCCACCCTAGACATCGAAAGTATGGTTAAAGAAATGCAAGGGGCAGTTTCCACTGGGGTGACGGAAATGGATAAATTCACCAAACAAGTGGAACGGGGTGTGGAAGATGTCCGCAAGATCAGCACTAAATTAGAGTCGATTATCAGCCAAGTGCAAGCCCTCAACCCCCGCTTTGAACAGGTGAGTCAAGGTATGGAATCACAGTCAGAAGGGGCGCAGCAAATCAGTGAAGCGATGGTGCAACTGAGTGAAGCAGCTTCACAAACTGCTCTTACTTTGCGTGAAATTAACGGTGCGATCGCCCAATTGAACGATGCGGCACATACCTTACGCCAGGAAATCTCTCACTTTAAAATAGCTGATAATTCATCACTACAACGCAGCTAAGATTACTAAAATCAGATGTACCAAGAAACAAAGACCCCAAGAGAATTATTGCGCGTCGAACAAGTAAGTTTGGCTCAATCCGTGGGTTCACAATATTTGCTTAAAGAGATTTCCTTTGATGTACTTGCGGGATCGCGCATTGCAATAATTGGTCCTTCAGGTGCGGGTAAAACCTCACTGTTGCGCTTATTAAATCGCTTGAGTGAGCCAACAGAGGGAAAACTTTTTCTGGAAAATATAGACTATCGGAAAATTCCAGTTATCCAACTGCGGCGTCAAGTAATGCTGCTGCATCAAGAGCCTAAGTTATTGGGAATGACGGTTGGGGAAGCTTTGGCTTACCCGTTGGTTTTACAGGGGATGACTGCACAGGCGATTAGGCAACAAGTAGGCATCTGGATGGAGAAGGTACACATTCCACAAGAGTGGTGGGAGCGAACAGAATTACAACTTTCGGTGGGGCAGCGGCAACTGGTAGCTATAGCTCGTGCCTTAGTCATACAACCGAAAATTTTACTACTAGATGAGCCCACATCTGCTTTGGATGCTGGTAGAGCTGATTATGTACTGCAAATGTTAACTCAGTTAGCCGCCCCCAGGGGGGAAATGGCTATTTTGATGGTTACTCATCAGCTAAATTTAGCCCAGCAGTTTAGCGATCGAGTATTATATATGCAGGATGGGCAGTTGCTGGTTGATGCCAACTCTGCTGAGATGGATTGGGGTAGTTTGCGTTCTAGTTTAATCCAAGCAGAAGCTCAAGCGGCTCAAGAGTGGAGCTAGATCGATCGGGACTTACGCACTGCCTCTATATATAGCGGTTCGTAGGGGCAATCCCCCTGTGGTTGCCCCTATATATGCACTGAAGCTACTAATCCGAATTCTTCAATATTTATCTTGACTATTTGTTGACTCAACCTTCACTCAATGTGTTAGTATAGATTGAACAATGAGGTATGGTGCTTGTATAGAACAATTCCAATCAGAGCCAAGTTTAATGATGAGGAGTCAGCGTTCTGGCAGTATCAGTGTTCGCACGCAAATAGTCTGATTAACTGTGCCATTTATCATGCTCGTCAGGCTCACTATGAACGTTTGGCAGCTCTGGAAAATTCCACAACTACATATTGGGTAGGTGACGAGCTACGTTGTGGGTGGAAAACTTATCGATGTCAGACGAGTTATGCTCAGTTGTGTAATCTTCTCAAAGATAATCCTCATTACAAAGTGATGGCAGCACAGTCAGCACAACAAAGTTTAAAGTCTGTTGCCGAATCTATCACCAGTTACAATGGGTTAGTTGACTTGTACTATAGGGGAGAAGTCGATAGACCATCACTGCCAAAATATCGGAAAAATGGAGGATTGGCAGCAGTCACCTTTCCACGACAGGCACTAACTTACTATGATGATGTGTCTTTCCTGCCAGCAATCAGTAGAGAAACTAAGCCAGAATTAATTACTGAGATTAAGCTAGAACTGCCAGAATTTATAGACGACTATTGGGTACGTGAAGTTACTGTACGTCCTTGTCTTGGGGAGTTCTGGATAGATTGGGTGATTGATGATGGCAAGGAACCTGTAGAACATAACCCTAACTTAGATTA
>CASBRB010000155.1 GCA_949127975.1 Oscillatoriales cyanobacterium PMM_0019
GGTAGGTCTGGAACTCTTGCCGATAACGTAGTTTTCCCCATTACTGGGCTCAGGCTGGTCAACTACCTAAAGTTAGAGGCACGAAGCCCCGTCTCTTTAGAGCGGGGTGCTGACACTTATGAGCTAATTTCTCATGCATTAGATTAACTCATTTAGGATTGATTGACAGAAATTTCTTGCACTAAATGATCTAGCTCCAGTTGCATCTGGTGACGAACTTGTTCATAGCAGGCGTTTACGTAGTGGCGAGAGCTTGCCGCCTCGCGTCCATAACGCTCAAACACGATCGGCGCACAGACACGAATGTGAATCTGTGCAGGCAGAGGTATGTTTGGCCACGGACCAATTCCCACTCCCCAAGGTAGTCCTAAGTAAACCGGAAACACCACCGGATCGATCCCCAATAACCAAGGCATACCCCATTCATGCAGTTGCCGTACCTGCTTGTAGAAATCAGCTAGCACAAACAGGGTATCGTGGGCACCTTTAGAAATCAGTGGTATAATAGGTACGCCTTCCCGTAGCGCCAGTTTGATAAAGCCTTTACGCCCTGCAAAGTAAATTTTATCCCTAAGGTGATGGGGGCGGAACACATCTTCCCCTCCTCCAGGATAGACTAAGACAGCCGCATCTCTTTCAAGGGCAGCTCGAGCCATTTTCGGGTGAGCCACCACTGCCCCGCACTGAGCTGCCCATTGACTAATTATTTTTGGGGAAACTTGCCAAACGGTTGGATGCATCAAGCCGTAGGTTAAGCGCTCAGTTCCAAACCGCCGAAACCAGTGGTAGGCAAACATGAAGGTATCCGGTGTCGCCAAACCGCCATTGTGGGAACCTATGACCAGTATTTTCCCTTGAGGGGGTATGTGATGCCAGCCATCTGTCGTTACCCGAAAATAGTAGTGGTAGAGCCATTCCCACACAGGCATGAAAGCGTCAATTACCTTGGGGTCTCGATCGTCTAACGACCAACCATCAAATTTGTTTTTATTAGTCATTAGTAATAGCCAATATCCATCACCAATGGTTAAATATTGGCATATAACATTATTATACAACAAAAGTTACTGGATATTACATTCGGCAAGTTTTGCCGCCAGAGAAGATATTCTCTCCACGCCAAAGCCGCCAAATTTTCCTACTAATCTGGCTATTAATGCAATATCTCCTGCCCTGCCTGACGGGAGATGCCCTTTGGGGGCAGCCAGGTCGAAAGTCAAGTTGGAGTAATAAAGTAAGTCTTTTTTATTGTGCCAGCCGACGCGATCGCAAAATTCTTGATAAGTTCTCCCATCAGCGTCGCGGTTTCTCGCAACACTTTCCCAAATAATCTTCTGGACTCTAAATCCGAAGTGCCCGTTACTATATTTAACCCACAAACTATCAATAGTAAGCAAATCAATGCAGGGTAAAGTTTTAATACTGTTGAGATCGATCCAGCCTTCTTTTATTCGCCCTGCTGCCTTCAACATGACATTAACAGTTTCTGCATCAGCTTCTTGCCAGTTTCCTCCTGCCAATAAATCTCGCAGGTTACTATAATCTACTCCCACTGCTGAACTCAAATCGTCAGTTAGCGCTTGCAGCATTTCTGAAGCTACTTGTGTTAAACGCCCATTACTATATTTTACCCAGAGTTGGTTAATGGTGCCTAAGTCTGTAGGAGGAAACTTTTTGTAGTCTTCTCCTGTGAGCCAGCCTACTTGTTCTCGATTAGCTGCCTGCAACATCAAAGCTTTAGTTTCTGCATCAGCTTCTTGCCAATTTTCTGCTGCTAGTAGATCCCGCAGGTGGCTATAATCTATATTTACTGCTGAACTTAAATCATCCGTGAGGGCTTGCAGCACTTCTTCGGCAGATTGATAGCGATCCTTGACGCGCTCCTGGAGTAATTTATCCAAGACTTGCGCTAACGTCGGGCTAATGCTCGTACCTGATGGTAAATGCTCTCGCCATATCCAGCAAGCTTGTAAAGGATCGTAAAGTTGATTAGATCCGGATGCTTCTGGCAGATATTGAGTTAGGAGAACAACGCAGATAACGCCCAAGCTATAAAGATCGCTAGCAGGGTAAGCCACACCGCGCATTTGTTCGCTTGGTGCATATCCAGGAGTGCCAACCATCGTCCCCGCTGTACCAAAAATTCTTCCCGTCGCCTGTTTGGAGACGCCGAAATCAATCAGCACCAACCCTGCCCTTGCCCCGGATTGAGGGGGGGTGCGACGGCGCATAATATTTTCTAGCTTGATGTCCCGGTGAATTACACCATGAGAGTGGATAAACTGGAGAACTGGCAGCAAATCAGCCAAAAGCTCCCGAATCTTTTGTTCGCTAAAAGCTCCCTGCTGCTGTATTTCTGTTAGTAAATTCTCCCCTTCGATATACTCTTGCACCAGATACAACTGCTTATCGTGTTCAAAATATGCCAGCAGCCTGGGAATCTGGGGATGCTCTCCCAGTTGCAACAGCCGCACCGCTTCTTGGTTAAATAGTTCTGTTGCTTTCTGGAGTGCTGCCGGTTCGGCTTGAATACTTGGCGACGGAGAAAATTGCTTGACGACGCAGGCAGCATTCATGCAGTCAGTATCCTCTGCCTGATATGTACGCCCAAATCCCCCGCCGCCAATCGGCTTAATCACGCGGTAGCGGTTTCTCAGTAGTAGTTGAGATCCGCAACTGTGGCAGAATTTATGATTGTCGGGATTGAAAGGATTGGGGCAGTTGGGCTTGAAGCAATAAATCATACCTGATAAAGGCGCAGGTGAGCAGGTGAGCAGGTGAGCAGGTGAGCCGGAGGGCTTCTGGCTGCAACTTGCTATGAGTCTATATTTTTAGTATACTATTGAAAAGATTTTCAATGAGGAAATAAATGGTTTTACCTGAATCAGAAATAACCGCTCTTAAGGAAATATCTAAAAAATACTCTACCACGATTTGGAAAGGCTATAATTACAGGAAACAGCCAAATGATATCACCAACTTTATTGGAGCTTGAACGCTCCATCCGTACATTGTCGGCTGAAGAACAGTTGTGGCTGCTGGAACGCATCGCTCACTATTTGCGAGAGAAGGCTCATACAGCAAATAAATTCGCTGATGCCAAATATATGGAGAACCAACTGGCGGCAATGGCTAGCGATTCAGACATTCGAGCCGAAATTTATGCTATCAACAAGGAGTTTGCTGTTACTGAAATGGATGGCTTGGAAGAGCTATGACCATTTACCGCTCTCAAATTTATTTGGTGAACCTTATCAAAATTTTCAAGGAGGAAATAAATGGTTTTACGTGAATCAGAAATAACAGCTCTTAAGGAAATATCTAATTATGTCAACAATGAGGCGACCACAACCCAAATTATAAACTTATGTAACCAGTTGCGATCGCAACTAGAAGATAAAAACTTTGCTTTTACTTATGCTGGGGTTTTACTGGCGACAAAAGATCGAATAGAGTCTGCCATAAAATTATTCGAGCTTTGTCCTGAGAATGCCTTTGATTCAGTTCTCAGGGAGTATCTTTTAGAAACAAAATCTTTTACACCAGCAGCTATAGCTTTTCAGGATACCCTTCCTTATGATGTCTGGACTCAAACCGATTTTTACAAGTCTTATATGATGGCTACTCTCGAAACAGTAAAAGACTTCGCCAAAATCAACCCTCCTCCAGAAACGAGTAAAATTCCTACTATTGTCGATGTTGGACCGGGAAATGGTGTTTTAATCACTGAGATTATCAATCAGCTTGTATCAATATATAACCTAAAAAATCTCCAGCTTGTCCTGATAGATAAGTCGCCATCCATGTTGGAGGCATCCGAAAAATACGTGCAGGAACATGTGCCTATTCCCATAAGCTTTACTAAAATCTCCTGTAAGCTCCAGGAGATTACAGAAGAGCAACTAGCAGTTATCAGAGAAAAACAGCCTATTTGGTTTATCAATATGGCTGCTTCCGTTCATCATATGCCTTGGGAAGACAAACTACCAATGCTGAAAACGGTAAGAAGTTTGTCTAATAACTGCTTACTTATAGAGTTTCCTGCTAACCATGACCGACCTGAAAAAAATACACCTGAGCTTGTATACTCAGTAAGCGAACATTATCGATTTTACATTCAAGATGTTCTCAACTGCCCTGCCCCTGAAACAGATAAGAAAATATGCTTATATAACTTTATTCTGACTGAAGGAATCACAATCCTCAGTCAGGAGCGGGCAAATAGAATTGATTACCATGCGACGATTCCAGAGTGGCAAGAACTAGCGGAGCAAGCAGGCTTTCAAGTGGTGAAAATCTCTCCCACTACATTCTTAAACGAACGTCCTTTAACCTTTACTATGCAGTTGAAATTCGCATTGAGTAGCATTGAGTAGGGTGCGTTAGCGTCAGCGTAACGCACCGAAAATTAGCATAATTATGGTGCGTTACATTTCATTAATGCACCCTACAAGAGCGGATCACGCACTGCGTAAGTCCTGATGGATTTACGTCTCATCCACCACATCCAAAATCTGGTTATACAATACTGGAGATACTCTGAAATCTGATGTAGCAATTAAGGCATCTATCAAAGGCTTGACCGCAACAATCAAATTCTTCCGCTTTGCCTCAACCAACATACCCAGCAACCCAGTAATCTTGATTCCTAAACGATCGGCCTCCGTTCTTCCACGGCGCTCATCAATTAACAGCAAATCTGCACCAAGTTCCAGAGCAAGGGCGATTGCTTCAGATTCTCCAGGATCTAACCTCACCTCGACTTGGAGGCGTTCAACAACAGCACGGTTGACTACTTGCCTCACTTCAAGCCAAGGAGCAGTTTGAACTTCAAGGGTTCCTGGAACCGGAGGATCGATCTCTGCAAGTTCACGGTACACTGCTTCGGGAATAGTAACTTGATTATACAGGAATGGCAGGAGTTGTAAGTGTTGAATGGCTGCCAAATTCGTGATTGCTGATGTATCACTAATAACAATCACAACCGCCCCAAAGCCTGTAAGTTTTTCAGGTCTAATTCAAAATCTTCAACGTCGTAAACGTAGAGGGGAATATTCCGTTGTTTGATGAGTTGGCGAAAATCATTGAGGGGCATCTCTGCTAACTTACTGGCGTAACCCAGCGTTAAACGACCTGTTTGGAACAGGTGTAATGCAATTTCTTGGCGAAACTCGCTTGGGGTAAGCTGAGATGCTTGCAGGGTTTCGTCTGAGATAACAATGCTCATAGTTTGACCTTGAATAAACGGCTCAATTTCAGGTGTTATATTTACCATACCAAATCCGGGTTAAATACCCCCCTTATCCTTTGCTCGTTCCCAGGCAGAAGGTTTTTATGAAGGCAAAAGGCTATCACGCAGTTTTATAATTCCCCCGCCAAACTCAAAGCCTAGCGTTCCCGTTGCAAAGCCATCTTAACCATTTCATACATCTCCTCAACCCGTTCCAAAATCCCTTCTGCCCCTGCGGTAGTACCAGCACGCCCGATTAACTCTAACTCCTTGCACAGTTGGGAGAGAGTTTTCGCACCCAAATTAGCACTAGAAGATCTCAGGGAGTGAGCAGTGAAAGCCAGCTGTGCAGCATCTTGAGTTACTATAGCCGTCTGGATAGCCCTGAGTTGGCACGGCGCATCTTCCAGATAATTATCGATTAGTTTTGCTAACAATTCCTGAGCTCGATCGCCAACCATCTTGCGTAAAGATTGCAAGATGGTGACATCGAGAGGAGAGTCTTCTAACACGGGAGAACTAGCAGCAACCCTAACTTCCCAACTTCCTAACTCCTGATTCCCCACTTCCCCATCTTGATGAGGCTGGCACTGACTCAAAGCTTGAATTAGATCCTGCAATCGAATCGGTTTACTAATATAATCGTTCATGCCAGCATTCAAACACTCTTCCCTATCCCCCTGCATGGCAGAAGCCGTCATGGCAATAATCCGAGGACGTGAATGACTCGGCATTTCAGAGCAAATACGCTTGGTAGCTTCTAAACCGTTCATCACAGGCATCTGTACATCCATCAGCACCACATCATAAGGTTGACGCTCTACAGCCAAAACTGCTTCTAAACCATTGGCAACGACATCGGCACGATAACCCAATGATTGCAGTAAATGCACGGCTACATCTTGGTTCACCCGATTATCTTCTGCAATTAACATTCGCAACGGCAACCGTGAAGCCATTTGATTAAAGTTAGACTGTGGTGCGGGCAGCTTCCGGGATTGAGATACATCCTTCCTCACCACCCTCACCATTGGAGCGACGATAGTGAAATAAAAAGTCGAACCTACAGAGGTGGGATGGGGCGGGCGAGTTTCAACCGACAAGCTAAAATCAGCAACAGGATCGCCAGCTACAGTGCCGCCACTTTCCACCCAAATCGTACCGCCCATCATTTGACACAAGCGTTTGCTAATCACCAGCCCCAAACCCGTACCCCCATATTCACGGGTGGTGGAAGAATCAACCTGGCTGAATGCTTGAAACAAACGCGCCATTTTTTTTGCTGGAATCCCGATGCCAGAATCTCTGACAGCAAATTGAATCTCGTAAGATGGTTCGCTGTTAACAGTTGTCGAACAGCACCTTAACGATTTTACCTCAACCACAATTTCACCTGATTCGGTGAATTTCACGGCATTATTCAGCAGATTCACCAAGATTTGCCGCAGCCTAGTCGCATCCCCTAACAAAGCTTTAGGAGCCAAAGGGTCTAATTTAGAGGTTAAAGACAGTTGTTTTTTTGCGGCATCAGACGCCACAAAATCCACAGCACTTTCCAGAATATACTGTAACTCAAATGGTTGTGTCTCTAATTCCAGCTTGCCGGATTCGATTTTAGAAAAGTCTAGGATGTCGTTAATCAGAGTCAGTAATACTTCCCCACTATTACGAATCGTTTCAGTAAATTTGTGCTGTTGGGGTGTCAGGCTAGTATCTAGCAATAATCCAGTCATGCCTATCACCGCATTCATTGGGGTGCGGATTTCGTGGCTCATCATTGCCAAAAATTCACTTTTGGCTTGAGTCGCTGCTACAGCAGCATCGCGAACTGTAGCTAGTTCCTTTGCTGCCCGTTTGGCGAGAGTAATATCTTGCATAGCCACGACAGCACCTAGCGTTCTGCCTTGGGGATCGATAATAGCTTGTCCGCTGGCTAATAAATTCCTTACCACACCATCTTTCGAGACAATTACCATTTCTACGTTGCGAACAGACTCTCCTTGTAATGCCCGAAACAACGGAACTTCCTCAGTGCTCATTTGGGTTTTGCCATCTGAGAGGTATAACTTATAGTGTTCTGCCCATTGTTCGGGAGTAATTGGTTGATACGGCAATCCATGAATTTCCTGTGCTGCTAAATTAAATACAGTCAAGACACCATTAGCATCGCAAGCAACAATTCCTGCTTGGACATTGTTGAAAACTGCTTTTAAAAATTCTTGCTCCTTAATCAGAGCTTCTTGTGTACGGGCTTCTCGGAGGGCGATAGTTA
>CASBRB010000156.1 GCA_949127975.1 Oscillatoriales cyanobacterium PMM_0019
ACCCTCGATAGGCATCTTCACAAAGGCAAACCGAGTAGGCGTTATCTACCGCCGTTGGCGACAACAGCCGCAAATGACGCGAGACTGCTGCCTGAGTTGCCCGAATTGTGCAGCTAGGCGAATCATAGATATTCAGATTGACTCGGCATTGGTACTCAGGTAATGTTGGATTTTGGATTTCAGATTTTGGCTTTACCACTCCATCCTCCAGGATAAAATTATAAATTGTTATCTCAAATCTAAAATCTAAAATCTAAAATCCCATGACATTTTTTCAAAAAAACGAACAACTAGAAACGCTGGGCGCTGGTGTATTGGAGGCCACCTGGGGAAAATTTCCACGATTAGCCCGCAACCAAATTGCCCTTACCTGGATAGTTTACGATCCCCCGGTGCCCGTGAATACCGGCGGGGCTCTATCTCCAGAGGAATTTTGGAAATACTCAGTCCGGGGCTTTAGTTATCGCGCAGTCGAGCGGATTTATCCAGCTAGCATTGTGAAACTGTTTTATCTGGTTGCTGTCCATGAATGGCTAGAAACGGGCATGATACCGGAGGCTTCCTCGGAAATGGACCGAGCCATCCGGGATATGATTGTTGACTCCAGCAACGACGCTACTGGTTTGGTAGTAGATATTTTGACTGGTACTACCGCAGGGCCAGAGCTACCACCGGGACCGTTTGAAACCTGGAAGCAGCAGCGCAATATCGTAAATCGCTACTTCCAGTCCCTGGGCTGGGTGGAGATGGAAGGTATCAATGTGAATCAAAAAACTTGGTGCGATGGTCCCTATGGTCGTGAGCGATCGTTTTTTGGCACATTGCTGGAAAATCGCAATATGCTGACGACGAATGCCACAGCGCGGTTGCTGCACAGCATTGTCGGGGGTGTTGCGGTAAAATCTACGCGATCGCAAGCAATGATGAAGCTGATGAAACGCAGCCTCAACCCTGCTGACTGGGAATACGAAGGTGAGGAAAATCAAATTACTGGTTTTCTCGGCGGAGGTTTGCCAACAGACGCCCAGATTTGGTCTAAAGCGGGTTGGACGACAGATGTGCGCCATGATGCCGCCTACATCGAGCTACCCAACCAACAGCCCTATCTGCTAGTCGTCTTCACTGAAGGCCAAGCCAATAGCAAAAACCAAGCTATCTTGCCTTTTGTCTCTCAACAAGTTGTCGCCGCGATGGTTTCCGAACTTAATTAACTAAAGGTATTGCTCGATCTGACGAAATCAGGACTTACGCAGAATGGGCAGATGTTGGAACAGAGCCCCGTGGTTGCCCCTACCAACCCCTATATGTAGAGGCAGCGCGTAAGTCTTATAAATGAGACATTGTGAGGCTTTTGCTGATTTCTATAAGTTATTAAGTAATTTATGTATGCTTTTCTAGCTTGAGTATTATACTTGTTGGTGAAAGCTGACAAATATCCAGCTAGTTCTAAGGAGTGAACATGAATACTATTTTTGGGCGGCGTGGGTCTTTAGTGCTCTTCACTGCGGCTACAGTTTTGAGTAGCGCTATGTCTGTCCATGCTGAAATAGCCCAATCTGCCGATGCTGCTAAGTCTTCACAGAGTTCAGAATCCGTTACCACATCAGCAAAATCTGACTCAAGCCTGACTCCAGTACCGAAGATTGCCCCACTTGATGTCGATGCTGCGAAAACACCGCCCCAAACCGTGACAAATCCGCTGAGTAATCTTCAACTCACCAAGCCCGCCGATGCAGGTGAAGTACACTTGACAAAAATCGGCGAACAGCCACAAGCTAAACTGACAGATCTCACATCTGCCACGCCCCCCGAACCAAATAACTCATCGCCAAAGCTTAGCCCAACCGCCTATAAAGCTAGTGATGATGCCCTAAACAATCAACCTCTTCCCGGTAAGTACCTAACTTCTGCTGCTGCTCTGCAACCCCTGCCTTCCACTTCGTCACCATCAACCGTGCCCGAACCAGAAAACTCCAACAGAGTTGCTCAAAGCAACGTCGAGTCTGCCCAATACCCACGTTCTCGCGCTTACATAGGTGTTGGCTATAACTCTTTAGGAGGGGGGGGCTTTGCGGTGCTAGGCAAAATTGGAATTACCAAAAATATATCTTTCCGGCCGAGTGCTGCGTTCATTGATACATTAGGAGTCAGCTTGACCACGATCGCACTACCAGTCACTTACGATTTTACCTCTCTAGGTGGCAACCTCAATCAGAACGGCTTGCAATTCACCCCTTACGTGGGCATAGGTTTGGCGACTGCCACAGCTAGTGTTGCTGGTTTTAGCGCTAGTGATACTGCATTTGCTGTTAATGGTGGCGTAGAACTCCGTTTTGCACGCAACTTTACGGCAGTAGCTGATTACAATAGCCAATTCGATCTCACGGTAGGCGCAGCTTACAACTTCTAAGAAGCAGGACTTACGCACTGCCACTACATATGCCCAGGCTGCGTAAGTCCTAAAAATAAAATCTTCGTCTCCTAATTTTTCAAATTATATAAATAAATAAACTTCTCACTTATTATAAATATTTAAATTTTCTCACGAATGCAAGAATTACAGCTTACTTGGTTGCGTTTGCTTGGATAGCAACATTCGAGCCGATGTTCTCAACTCATCCGAGTTATAGATGAGCCTGCTTTCCTGTTTACTCCTGAATAGGGAGGGCAAGGTTATAAAAATTTAATACATTGATTAATGAGGATGTAAGTGCTAAAAACCATTATCAGAGAAAATACTTATAAAGCCTAGCTTTTTTGAGTTTTTCTAGCATTTTTGAGGAGTGAACATGAATAATACATTTTCTAGGCGGTTTTCTTTGCTAGTTAGCCTCACTGCTTTGACAGTTGTTAGCAGTGCCATGTCTGCCAAAGCTGCTGATGCTGACACGATGACTACGGAGTCAATCCAGTCTTCAGCACCCGTTTCCACACCAGTAATATCTGACTCAACTGCGATCCCGGTTGCCAACATCAAGCCAACCGCTGTGGATGCTAAACAAATTCCCACCCAAGAAGCTCAGGTTCAGCCTAGTAATCTTCAACCCGCCTTACCCACAGTTGCCGCCCCGCTGCCATCTACCCCTGTTCAGAAAAATCAAGCTCCCCAGCAGATAACTGACTCAAAGACAAAGGCAACTAATGAGGAATTGAACACTAAACCTGTTCCCAGCAACATTAACACCTCTGCTGCCGCTTTGAAAACGGAGCCTGCCACCTCCCAACTGTCACAGACAACATTTACAACCTCACAACTACCAGAGGTGACATCTAAAAAGCGGCAACTTGCACAAACAGACATTAACATCAACCCTGGCCAACCCACTCAATCTGGCCCCAGTTATATCGGCATTGCTGGTAATATTGGTTTGAGTGGTGACAGCGCTTTGAGTCAGACTAACTTGGCCGTAATTAGCAAAATTGGACTCTCTAATCAATTTTCTTTCCGACCTGCTGCTGTGTTCGGGGATAATACCATAATTCTATTACCACTTACTTATGACTTTAGATTCAAGTCAGGAAACGCGGTGGGAACTATGCCATTTGCCCCTTATATAGGTGTAGGTGCTGCTGTTCAAACAGGCGGTGGTGACGATGTAGGTTTCTTGGCTACTGGTGGTATCGATCTCCCCCTAACATCAAAATTGACGGCAACAGCCAGTATCAATGCAGACTTTAAAACTACCACAGACTTAGGCTTGATCGTAGGCGTGGGTTACAACTTCGCAGGGTTCTAAAAAAACCTCTAGGGCGGTGCCTGGAGCCCGCCCTACCAACCTCAGTACTGTAGCAGACTGGGCATAATAGGGTAGCCCTGTCAAGGTTACGAAGTCACCTTTCAACTCGTTCCCAGGCTCTGCCTAGGAACGAAGGCTTGGAGGCAGAGCCTCCAAACAGCATTCCCAGGCAGAGCCTGGGAACGAGAAAATCCCAGTCCCACCCAATCCCAGTCCCTTTCCCTTACCCTCGTGTGCCCCTACAAACCGCTATATGTAGTGCCAGTGCGTAAGTTTTGAAACCTTTATTTCGGGGTAACTTTGTCAATCACCTTCAGTGTTCCATCCGGTTGGACAGTCCAGACATCGTAGATGCCAACTACATCACCGTTGGCGTCAATGTCTACGTTGCTACTGGCTCCCTGATAGTTAATCTTTTGACCCTTACGCAATAGCTCCAGCCCCTTGCAAACATCTGAGACTTCAGTCCCGGGGGGGTTGGCAACTTCACGCAGTTTACTTTTAATCCCTTCGCCCGTGTTGGATTTTGCCGCTTGAGCTGCTAGGATCAAAAGAGCGGCAGCGTCCCAAGTGTGGGGTAAATAGGCAGTGATTTGCTTGCTAGTTTTCTGTTGCCATAGCTTGGTGAATTCCTGCAAAGCTGGTCCTGCTGCCCCTGGAACCGTGCCTATTGCTCCAGCTAGAATGTACTTACCGTCACTGGTTTTGCCTACCTGCCCTGGAAAGTCTGGGGAGTAAACGCCGTCGGTGAGCATAATCTGTACGCCTTGACTCAGACCTTGCTGATAAGCGGATTTCAGTAATAGACTGCCTGTTTCAGAATAGAGAATTGCTGCGACTCCGTCAGGCTTGCCACCAAAAGCCCCTGCTGCCTCCGATTCAAATGTGGTAGCTTTGGGATCGTAGCGGGTGGGCTTGCTTTCGTTAACAATGGTGCCTCCTAGTTTTTTGAAGGCATCGACAAATTGTTTTTCAAAGCCAACCCCGTAATCGTTGTTAATAACGATGGTAGAAACGCGCTTCAAGCCTCTATCAGCAGCAAGTTTAGCTAGAGCCTGAGCTTGGTAGGTATCTGGTGGCGCTGTGCGTGCCCAATAGCCGTTAAACTTGCCTTCTTTAGCTTGTTTGGTAAATACTGGACTGGTGCTGCCTGGTGAAATCATCATTACTTTGTTGCGGGCAGCTATAGGTGCGGCAGCAGTAGAGACGCCACTGGCAAATGAACCCACTACCCCAGCAACTTTGTCTACTTCTGTCAGCTTAGTCATTGCTGCCGCACCAGCATTGGGATCGGTTTGGTCATCTTCTGCGAAAAAAGTTACCTGTTCGCCGTTAACCCCACCACAACCATTGACTTTTTCTATTAACAAGCGAATTGCTTGGGGCAGGGGTTGTCCAACTGAAGATAAGTCGCCGGTTGATGGTAGCAGGGAACCGATTTTCAGCCCTTTTGCGGTGTTGGGATCTGGGTTAGAAACAGAAGGATTGGGTGAAGGGCTATTCTTTCCCGGACCAGGGGTGGGAGTAGGAGGGTTACAAGCGACGGTGAGCAACCCCGTAGCTAAAGTAGTAATTGCCAGAGCGATCGCTCTTCTGATCTTAACGCGACTTCCTGAAACAGGTATACTCATTTCTTTATTCAACTCTCAACAGTCTATAGATAGTAGCAGCTATTGCGATTGCCACTGATAAGGGTTTGTAGTAAGGGCTTTAGCCCTGGCTTGGGGACGAGCCGTCCAATGTTGGGTTGAGGAACGAAACCCAACCTACAACTACAATACATATAGCGGTTCGTAGGGGCAATCCCCTGCCGACCGTTGCCCCTATATATGCCCAGTGTGCGTAAGTCCTACCCAAATTTAATTGAGGATCATGATCAACTCCTTGGAAGATATTGCTGCACTATTGAGAGGCACTGAACTTGAAAATAGTACCAAAGTAAAACTTGATATTCCTGAAAGTTCAAACTGTGCATTTGCCATTAAAGTTCATGCTGAAAATAGCCTTCGTGCTTGGAGTATCTTGAGATCGTTAGTAGATGAAACCGAAAGATATCCAGTGCTTGCTGGTGAGGGTTCCTTCGCTTCTCTTAACTGGACAGAGTATCTTATTGAGAGGGATCTGTTTTCTCGTCAAGAATTCCAGCATGAAATTTATAATGCTGAAAATAGAGATTTTTCTCCAGAAGCCCTTATTGAGAGAGCTAAGACAAAAAATCTTATTCAAGAGCTAGAGCAGCATCAACAAAGAGAATATCATTTTTCGTTGGAAGACCTAATTAATCTAGGAATTAACTACACATCTACAAGATTTGGAATAGCACCTTCAAGAGAATCCATTTTTACATCTTTCCAATCCCAATTGCGTAATGTTCCCCATAGTGTATTTGTGGGAGTTGAGAAGTGGTTGTTTGATTGGGAACGCGAGCAGCTCGATCCTGAAATTGCCCTTGTACCTCCCGATCTTCAATATCTTTATCTAGATTGGTATGTACCTGTAGCTACACTTGATTACACTCTGGTTCTTCTACCAACAGCTAATTCTTGGGAGACACTTGCTTACATTCATTGGTTCGGTGCTGAAAGTAGTGAATTAACGATCGCGCTTTTGCAGTCATGGCATGAACGTTTCAAGGCTGAACTGGTAGCACACGATGGACTAAATCTTCTGTTTAATGTTCATCAGCGACCATCAACACCTGAAGATGCATTTCAGCTTGCTGTTGAACATGATATTTTTGCCGGAGATACTTTACATCTTTCCGGTATTTCTATCAGAGATCACTCTCGTGCATTGTTGCACCTCGACCGTTGGTGCTTATTGTCAAAACCTTAATCTGCTTGTTCTGGATGCGCTGGGGAATCGCATTAAAAAGTCCTACCAGGCTCAGACGCTCTCAGGTGAACTGAGCTGCCATCTTCAAGGTAGCTTGCCGTGGAGCAACGGTATTTGCAGGCTTTTGAAAAAACGGAGAGGGAGGGATTCGAACCCTCGGTACAGCCTTACGATCTGTACAACAGATTAGCAATCTGCCGCTTTCGACCACTCAGCCACCTCTCCAGGTAACACCAATTTATCATAGCACGCTTTTACTGAAACAAACAACCTGGTACTCAGTTTTTTTTTGGGAACCTGAAACCCTTGTAATGTCGTTCTTTTTACCACTTGCTTGCGTTTTTAAGATAGTGGGAGTATAATTACCTATAACCGCTAGGAGCAGCCATCCTACCTAAACCGTAGCCTACTATTGAGCTATGTCATCACTGGAGAACTATGTAGTATGCCTTTTGACTTGGGTTTATGTATATCTTGAGAAGTGGAGCTAGACTGGGAAGCCGACAGCTTTATATCCCAAGTGTCAAATGGTTTGTGCGTAAAAGTCTACCCAGTAGTCGATGTTTATCCTCAAGCAGATAGCGTACTCTAAAAATCGAACCCAGTTAAAGAATCATTAAAAATTCTGGGGCTCATGAGGAAGCTAAGTAAAATAATAACCCCTCTAATGTGCCCTAGACGTCGTTTAAATCCAAAAAACCATAAAACCTATGGCTTCTACAAACAAAAAACACATTGCCCTAATCTCTGTCCACGGCGATCCGGCGATCGAAATCGGTAAGGAAGAGGCAGGCGGACAAAACGTTTATGTACGTCAAGTTGGTGAGGCACTAGCCCAACAAGGGTGGCAAGTGGACATGTTTACTCGGAAAGCTAGCCCTAATGACCCCACAATTGTTAACCACGCCTTGAATTGTAGAACAATTCGCTTGAGTGCTGGTCCTGAAGAATTTGTATCGCGAGACAATATTTTTGAATATTTACCAGAATTTGTCGAACAACTGCTGAAGTTTCAACGGCAACATAACATCACCTATTCTTTAGTCCACACCAACTACTGGCTATCCGCCTGGGTTGGGATGCAATTGAAGAAAATTCAAGGCGTCAAGCAGGTTCATACCTACCACTCTCTGGGTGCAGTCAAGTATAAGTCGGTGACGACGGTTCCGATAATTGCTACCACCCGGTTAGCTACTGAAAAAGCGGTGTTGGAGACAGC
Organism: Oscillatoriales cyanobacterium PMM_0019; assembly: GCA_949127975.1. Classification (GTDB taxonomy): domain Bacteria; phylum Cyanobacteriota; class Cyanobacteriia; order Cyanobacteriales; family CASBRB01; genus CASBRB01. The sequence goes on from CASBRB010000156.1 coordinate 7,792, forward strand.
CGATCGCATTGTAGCTACAAGTCCGCAGGAAGAAGAACACATGCGGATGCTCGTCTCCCAAAGGGGCAAAATAGACGTCATCCCCTGTGGCACGGATATTCAGCGGTTTGGCGGCATCACCCAGGAACAAGCAAGAACTAAACTAGGTATCTCGCCTGAAAGCAAGGTGGTACTGTATGTGGGACGATTCGATCAGCGCAAGGGAATTGAAACATTAGTTCGTGCTGTAGGTAGTTCCCAACTGCGCGGGAATCCAAATCTAAAGCTAATTATTGGTGGCGGTAGTCGCCCAGGTCAAAGTGATGGCATGGAGCGCGATCGCATCGAAAGCATAGTTGACGAACTGGGAATGAGAGATTTTACCACCTTCCCTGGACGCTTGGGCGATCCTGATTTGCCAATTTACTATGCAGCGGCAGATGTCTCCGTGGTTCCCAGTCATTACGAACCGTTTGGCTTGGTGACGATTGAAGCGATGGCATGCGGCACGCCTGTTGTGGGCAGCGATGTTGGCGGTTTACAGTTTACTGTAGTACCAGAAGAAACTGGGTTACTGTGTCCACCGAAAGATGATGTCGCCTTTGCCGAAGCAATCGATCGTATTCTCACTAACCCAGAATGGCGCAACCAATTAGGTCAAAATGCCAGAAAGCGTGTAGAAGAAATGTTTAGCTGGGATGGTGTGGCATCTCAGCTAGGTGAACTCTACACGAAGTTTATGGCACAACCACCTAAAAATATTCGGGAGAGTGGGAGCCACCTTACTTTAGTCGGTTGAGCAGACGCGACACGCCTGATTTCATTGCAGAGTCATGTTATAATAAAGTCAAACAGTTCAAGCTCGTCAAATTGCCCCGTGTAGGATTGCTCTAAGAGTAGACACGGGGTAAGCGATGCTTGAACCCGGAAAGAATTTCCCAGGAAATTGTTCCTAAAGTTGCTGCCCAGTCATCTACCCGAATTTCGATGTCTCCATCTTTACCTAGCAGGGTGACTACTTCACCTGGTTGGAGATCGGGTATGGTGCTAATATCAAGCATCATTTGATCCATTGTAATCGCTCCCACCTGTAGCACAAGCTGCCCTCTGATTAAAACCTTCATTTTATCGGAAAGGTTACGGGGGATGCCGTCGGCGTAACCAATACCGACAACAGCTAGGAGCATTTCTCTCTCGGCGATAAATTTATAACCATAGCTAACGCCAGTGCCAGCGGGAATAGTTTTTACTTGTGTAACTAGCGCTTTTACCTGTAAAACTGGCTTCAAGTCAACCACCGATGTCAGATGGGTAGCTGGATAAAGACCATAGAGAGCTAAACCTACTCGTACCATGTCATAATGTAGTGCCTTATCAGTTAAGGTGGCGGCTGAGTTAGCCAAGTGCAGGATTGGTGTTATTTCTGTAGGGGCAAACCCCCTGTGGTTGCCCCTTACTGTAAAGATTTGGGCTCGCGCTTCTTCAAATCGTTGGTGCTGCTGTCTCATCACCGTAGGATCGCGATCGTCTGCTGTTGCTAGGTGGGAATAGATACTGGCGATTTGTAGATTAGGCAACTGCTCTACTAACTGGACAAACTCAGCCGCTTGCTCCCAAAGTGTGCCCAGCCGCGACATCCCAGTGTCTAGCTTCAGATGCACCGGAAGCGTTATATCCTCTTCGACTGCAACATCGGAGAATAATAAAGCCTGTTGATGTGTGCAGAGGGTGGGCTGTAAATCCCAGTGGGCGATCGCTCGGAGCTGCTCTGGGCTGTTAACCGCGCCCAAAATCAATATTGGTGCCTCAATCTGTGCTTCTCGCAGATCGATTCCCTCCGGTACCGTGGCAACACCTAGCCAATTAGCACCAGCCGCCAAAACAGTCTTAGACACAGTATCAGCACCATGTCCGTAGGCATCTGCTTTTACTACCGCCATCAGTACCGTCTGCGGTGATAATATCTGTTTTATCTCCTTGACATTATGCGCCAAGGCTGCTTTATCAATTTCCACCCAAGCACGTTGACGTAGCTCAGCATAGGCATGGCTGCATTTGGACATTCAAGTAATCGCGTATAGAGATATTTTCAAGGATTCTTAGCAGACCCATTATAATATTATTGTTGTAGGTCTAGTGAGCCATAGTATTTTTTGAGTAAATTAGAGGAATCCTCATGTCAACAACAGCGCCAAAATACAGATTAGTAACCCGTAGCGATTTTGACGGGCTTGTTTGTGCAGTTCTATTAAAAGAACTAAATATGATTGACGAGATTAAATTCGTCCATCCTAAAGATATGCAGGATGGAAAAGTTGAAATAACCGATCAAGATATTACTACCAATTTACCTTACGTAGAAAGTGCTTACTTAGCTTTCGACCACCACTTGAGCGAAACTATCAGAAATCCGAATGTTAAAACCAACCATGTCATTGATGCTAATGCTCCTTCTGCTGCCAGAGTAGTTTATAACTATTTCGGAGGTAAAGAAAAGTTCTCTAATATTTCTGACGAAATCATGGCAGCAGTTGATAAAGCTGATGCAGCTAAATTTGATCGAGAAGAAGTATTACATCCAAAAGACTGGGTTTTATTAAATTTTTTGATGGATGCTAGAACTGGTTTGGGCAGATTTAAAACGTTTACAGTTTCCAATTATCAATTAATGATGCAGTTAATTGATTACTGTAAAAACCATACAATTGACGAAATATTGCATCTTTCAGATGTCAAGGAAAGGGTGGAGCTTTACTTCGAGCAGTCACCTAAATTTCAAGACCAGATTAAAAGATGTGCCACAATTTATCACAACTTACTGGTTCTGGATTTGCGGAATGAAGAAGTTATTTATGCAGGAAATAGATTTATGATATATGCCTTGTTCCCTGAGTGCAATATATCGATTCATGTCATGTGGGGATTGAAGGAACAAAACACTGTGCTTGCAGTTGGTAAATCAATTTTCAACAAAACATCAAAAACTAATATTGGTGAATTAATGCTCAAATACGGCGGCGGCGGGCACGCCAATGCCGGAACCTGCCAAATTGACAACGATAAGGCTCAAGAGGTTTTAAAAGAGTTAATTCCTCAAATCACTGCTGATGGTTAAATGCACAGTACTGTAGCACTGCCTCTACATAATTCGGTTCCTAGGGGCAAAGAGGGTAAGGGAAAGGGACTGGGATTGGGTGAATTCTTTCCAATCCCAGTCCCTCTCCCTCTTTGAGTCCACGTAAATTTTTGTAAACAACTGCATAGATCCTCAAGATTGATCCTGATAAACATATAGAGGGTCATTAGAACACAACCTCTATGAACCTCAAGATCGAAAGTCACACGAGCTGAGTAGGGAGCCAGGATCGGAGTAGAGAGCTAGGAGGCTCTAAAATTGTGAATGTAGCCTTCAGCCTTCTGTACTGTATCAAGCTGCCGATGTGACTTTCGCTCTGCGGGTATGAGGGGCATCACTGATATCTCTGCTCTGGCATGGTCAAATCAGCATGTATCAACAAAAATCAGGAAGTGCAGCGATGAGGGTTATTATGCGAACTTTAAAACAGGGATTCGAGGAATGCTATCTCATGGCAAAGTTGGCGGAAGAACTAACCCAAAAGTGGCTTCTAAGGCTGGCAGCTGACTACCCCGCAAGCAGCCCAGCAACTAGAGACAGTATCATTCGTTGGTTACTGGGAGAGGATTTAGAGCGGTTTGACAATTTAACTGCGTCTCAACTGGCTATTGCCCTGCAATCAATGGACTATCGCTACCAAATTTTGCGCCAACGCTATTTGGGAGTGACACCAGAACGTGCTTATCGCCACTTGATTTCTAAACTGGGAAGCTTGACGCTGCTGCGTAATAAAATCCGCACTTGGGTTTCCCTGAGTCGCGATCGTCAGCGAGCTGTGGTAGATGTGTTAGAAGAAGTGATTCAGGAATTACTCCATAGCGATCGCTACATCCAACAGCAAATCCTTTGGATTGCCCAGTGTACCCAAGACGCCCACCTATGTAACGCCTTGCTGCTCACCACAGTTGAAGAGTATTGTTTGCGACCTATCCGCAACCAGCCTCTCCTAGTTTATCGCTTTGTCAACTATCTGCGCCGTACTCAGCGGGGGGGTATCACCCACGTACCGGATAAAGAACTGGTGCGGCTGGTTTCTGAAGAAATGAGTCCAGATGAAACCGAATCCCCACTATCCTTGCTGGACGATCGGGCTGTCGCTGACTATCAAGAGCATCAAATCTGGGAAGAGCAACAGGCGGCACGAACTGCCGTCAAGGAAGAATTTGAAACTTACTTAGGGCAAAATATCGGTTCCGAAGCAGTCGAGTGGCTGCGACTTTACTTGGAGGGGCAATCCCCAGAAGCGATCGCCCAAGCCATGAATAAGCCCGTCAAGGATATTTATCGGTTACGGGAGAAAATAAACTATCATGCGATTAAGGTTTTTGCGCTGAAAACCAAGCCAGAATTAGTAGCCAGTTGGCTGCAAATCTCATTACAGGAACATAATCTAGGGCTGACGCCTGCCCAGTGGCAGCAAATGTGGACAAGCCTGACAACCGAGCAGTGCCAACTAATTGAGCAGTTGAAAGCGGGTAAAAGCATAGAAGACTTCGCCCGCGAAGCGAAACAGAAAACTAATCAGGTGATGGGGGAATGGATTAAAATTTATCTAGCCGCTCAATCTATACGCAGTCAGCACCCGCACGCTTCGTGACGGGGCCTCATGCCCCAGAACAATAGAAGTCTGAGCAGCTAATAGTTCAGGCGATAGGAGCTAGGCTGCGTATGTGATGGCGGTTGATTTTTTTCCTCCCATTCCTGTTCACTGCTGCCTATTTTGAAACCTGACATGCAGATCAAAGCTTTTAGTGAGCTTTTTCCCCTATTCAACACTGCCGACTCAGAAACACTTGAGGGACTATTATCTATTGCTGTTGAGCATGAATACCCAGCAGAAAGAGCCGTGTTGATGGAAGATGCTTGGGGCAACGCTGTTTATTTTGTCGTCTCTGGTTGGGTTAAAGTCCGACGCCTTTCTGGAGAAGACTCTTCGACGTTGGCGATTTTGGGTAAGGGTGATTTTTTTGGCGAGATGGCAATTCTTGATGAATCCCCTCGCTCAACTGATGTAGTTGCCCTCTCCCACGTAAAATTACTCAGCGTCTCCGCACAGCGATTCATTCAAACCCTGTTCAAAGATCCTCAACTCCACCACCGCCTGCTGCAACTGATAGTGCGGCGTCTGCGGATGACAAATATCCGCCTGCAAAGGCGTAATCAGCCATCAGCGGTGAAGTTAGCCCATACTCTCGTTTCTCTGGCAAAAACCTTCGGAGAAAAAACCGAAAAATGGACAGAAATATACAATGTCCCCTTTAAAGATTTGGCAGATGTCACAGATATTAATGTCTCAGACACATTCAAGATCATGGAAAAGTTAGAAAGTAAGGGGTGGATAAAAATCGATACAGAACGTCAAAAGCTTTGCTTAATCAACCTCAAATATTTGGTAAATTTAGCAGATAAAAGTTAGTCTTTCTTAGTTAATAGCTGTTAATAACCAATTTTTAGTCCACATTCTAAGCTAGAAAAGTCCCAGTCAGTTGCCAAAATAAAAATGACGGAAACAACCACCTCGCACCCCAGCAGTTCAAATCGCAATGCACCGATAATTTCCTATCAAGTGGCGATGGCTCAGCCGTCATCACATTTATTTGAAATTAATTTACGGATACAGGGTTGGCAAGCACCTGTTTTGGATTTAAAAATGCCTGTTTGGACTCCAGGATCTTATTTGGTGCGGGAATACTCTAAACATCTGCAAAA
>CASBRB010000157.1 GCA_949127975.1 Oscillatoriales cyanobacterium PMM_0019
ATTGCGGCTGTCTTAATCGCCCGTGCTTTTTTTCCCGCTCAACCAGAGTGGGAGTTAATCGCCTTGATTGCTTTGGTGATGGGGCGTTACTGGATTGGAAAGGGTGCGGGTACGACAAATGTGGTTTGGGGTATTGTTGTCCATGATTGGATAGTAGCTCTACTGGTATCGCTGATTGGCGGAGTTGGCTTTACAATTTTTCGCGATCGCTCCTCTGGACGCCTGCTAGTCTTAGTTCTAGTACCGTTGACTATCGCATTGTTACATCCCCATGAGGGGGCACGCATCTTCATCGCCATCGCTCTATCTACTTTGATTGGCTGGATATACCAAAAAATTCCCGATGACTTAGAACTTCCAACCGAGCAAGGACAAGCCAATTCTCAAACTGTATTTCGTTTTTTCCGAGGCGATCGCGCTATAGTTTCTTTAAACCTAAAGCTTGACAGCGCCAAAGTCGGGCAAAAAGCTGCTACCTTATCTCAACTGAAGCGCTTGGGCTATCCGGTGCCAGATGGATGGGTACTACCTCCAGGAGATGACGCGGAACCTTTAATTAACTACCTCAAGCCTTCTGTTGCTGAACCCCTAGTAGTGCGCTCCTCAGCGGTAGGGGAAGATACCGAGCAAGCATCGGCGGCTGGGCAATACCAAACCATATTGAACGTCACCAGCCGAGAAGCAATGCAGGAAGCAATTAATCTTTGTCTAGCTTCTTACGACACTCCTGCTGCTATCCAGTATCGCCGCGATCGTGGTATTCCAGATGCTTCCATGTCTGTATTAATTCAAAAACAAGTACAGGGCGTGTTTTCTGGCGTTGCCTTCAGTCGCGATCCCATTAGTCAGCAAGGCGATGAAGTGATAATAGAGGCATTACCGGGAGAAGCTAAACGCATTGTTTCTGGACATTATACACCAGAACAATACCGAGCTAGAGTCACCCCAGCCGACTTAGAGCCAAACCTGCAAAAAGAGATTAATATCCCATCGAGACATCCTTTTTGGTTACTGCCAGAAGATTTAGAGCTAGAGATTGAGGGAACGGGAGATGTGCCGCCGAGGTTAATTCAACAAGTTGCCTATATAGCGCGGCAACTGGAAGCCCTTTATCACGGCATCCCACAGGATATTGAGTGGAGTTACGATGGTCGAACGGTGTGGCTGTTACAATCGCGCCCTATCAGCACCCTACAACCAATCTGGACGCGCAAAATTGCTGCTGAGGTGATTCCAGGATTAATTCGCCCCCTCACTTGGTCGATTAATCGCCCTCTAACTTGCGGGGTGTGGGGAGAAATTTTTACATTAGTTTTGGGCGATGCTGCTAATGGCTTAGATTTCCCGTCAACTGCCACCTTACAGTATTCTCGCGCTTACTTTAATGCCTCTCTCGTAGGGCAGATTTTTCGGCGCATGGGGCTGCCCGCAGAAAGTTTGGAGTTCCTCACTAGAGGGGCAAAGTTTACTAAACCACCGCTAAGTTCTACTTTGCGGAATGTACCTGGGTTAATCCGCCTGAGTCGGCGGGAACTAAGTTTACAAAAAGATTTTCAGCGGGATTATCAGAATTACTTTGCCCCCACCTTAAGGCAGTTGTTTGAGCAACCAGTTTCTGAGTTACCGCCACAGATGTTGTTAGAGCGGATAGACATAATTCTGGAAGTGAGTCGGCGGGCAACTTATTACAGTATTATGGCTCCTCTGAGTTTTGCACTACGGCAGCAGGTGTTAAAAGTTAAGGAAGGGGAATTGGATAACAGCTACATGCCAGAAATAGCTTCTATGCGCGAGTTGCAACAACTAGCTGAGGATGCCTGTCATCTGTTATCTAGTCAGGAACGGACGTCCCAAAGTTCAACTTTGTTTGCTACTCTGGCGGAAATACCTGATGGTGAGAGTGTTCTAGAACGGTTTAATCAATGGTTGGAGAAGTATGGGTATTTGAGTGAAGTCGGTACTGATATTGCCGTTCCCAGATGGAAGGAAGATGCTAGAGCTGTGCGGGAGATGTTTGCACAGTTTCTGGCTATGGGGAAGGGGTATGGAGAAAACGAACCGCAGAGCCGCAGAGGGCGCAGAGGTTGGAAGGCGGAGTTGGTGCAGGGACGTTTGGAGCTTAAGGGGCGGGTGACGGAGATTTATAGTCAGTTGTTGGCTCAGTTGCGTTGGAGTTTTGTGGCGCTGGAGCTGGTTTGGCTGGATTCGGGGTTGTTAAAGGATGGGGGGGATATTTTTTTCTTGGAGTTTTCTGAAGTGCGGCGTCTGGTTGCGGGTTCTGATTGGGAGAGAGATAGGGTGTCTATGCGAGTGCAACAGCGGCGAGAGCAACTGGAAAAGGATAGTCTGTTGAGTAGCGTACCTCAGTTAGTTTATGGTAATGCACCGCCTGTTGACTATTTTAATATCAGCAATCAGCAACCTAGAAACCAATTGCAGGGTATTGGTGCTAGCCCTGGGCAGGTGGAGGGGTGGATAAAAGTCCTCCGCAATTTACAATCAATTCCAGAGATCGATCGGCA
>CASBRB010000158.1 GCA_949127975.1 Oscillatoriales cyanobacterium PMM_0019
CTCGCGATCGGATCGTTCTATGGTAGCAAGAATTCCTACCGCCAACAAGCGAGTTCCACGACAGCGTATTTCTAATTATCCCGTTGGTAAACAACAACCACTGAAAGGAGTAATATAAAGTTACTTTTGCCTGAAGGTCTGCCTATGTCTAATTTCCTGTTGCGCCGGATAACAGCCTTCTCTCTTGCTAGTCTTCAAGCGACAGTCTACATTTTCTTAGGTACGGTGCTGCTCTGGACGGATCTGGATGTAAGTGCTGAAGCTAGAGTAAGTCAAACATTACCGGAGTTAGCACAGGCACCAAAAACTCCTGTTCCCCTAGCCACGCCAACACCAGTATTGATTCCTGCGCCAAACTTGGAGCCTGTTAATCCGCCCATTGTGCCTCCGGTTCAGCTATCGCCACCCACGCCTGTGGTGCCGCTGACGGAGTTTAATCGTTACCGACTCGCACCAGGAGATGCGATTTCTATTATTGTTCAAAACTACCCAGATCTTAGTTTTCAAGCCACTATCAACGCAGACGGTAATATTTTAGTACCCCTAGTGGGACCTTTACGGATAGGGAAGCTTACCTTAGAACAAGCCCAAAACTTAATTCGCGATCGCCTCAACAAATATGTGGTGGAGCCGCGTATATCCGTGTCACTGGCAACTCAGCGTCCAGCCACTGTTACTATAATTGGGGAAGTGGTTAGACCGGGCTATTACGTTCTTGCGCCCAACGCCCCCATTCTGGCGGCGCTACAAGTAGCTGGCGGCAGCACCGACTCAGCAGACTTGCGAACGCTGATAGTGCGTCGTAACATCGGTGACTCTACTGTTGAGCAAAAATTTGACTTGTTTACGCCACTGCAAAATGGACAATCACTGCCTGATTTGCGCCTCCAAGATGGCGATGTGGTGATCTTGCAGAAACTAGAAATTGGCAACCTGGCTAATTATGACCGCCAGTTGGTTGGTCGTTCCGGTTTAGGACCGCAGCAGATCAACATTAGAGTTTTGAGTTACGCTAGTGAAAGACTCGCCACCGTCCCTTTGCCAAGTGGTAGTAACTTTGTGGATGCTTTAACAGCGGTTGTTCCTGGTCCAGACCAAGCAAACCTGCGAGACGTTGCTCTAGTCAGGTTCGATCCAGAACGGGGTAGAGCCGTCACTCTTAGACTAGACGGCAAAAGGGCACTGTTGGGCGATCTTTCTCAAAACGTTCAGCTGCAAAATAATGATGTCATTATTATCGGTCGTACCCTTCTCGCTAAACTTAACTATGCTCTTGGTACCATTACTCAACCGTTCAGTGATGTGCTGCAATTTGTATTGTTTTTTAATCAGCTAAACAGATTTTAAATAATAGTCATTAGTCAATAGTCATTAGTTACAACAAATGACTATTGACTAATGACAATTAATCACTTACCCTTAAGATTATGGCTTCATCATTTGTCAAACGCTATTTGATTGCCCTGGATCAACACAAGTTAATCGCACTAGCCAGCTTTGCTGGTGTTGTGGGATTATCAACTGTCGTTGCCATGCAGCCACCACCCCGCATTGTTTACCATGCTTTTGGTGTTCTGGCCTATAACAGTCCTCCGACTTCTTTCTCTAACTTTGGCAATGAGATTCTACAGCAGGGTCGGCAACTGAATCAGGATGTGTTGTTGTCTGATTATGTCATCAAAGCAGCGGCCGATCGGCTAAAAAGCGATCCGAAAAAGTTGAAAGAAAATGTGCAAAAAAATTTGCAATTCATCCAACCTAACTCTAATCCTAAGGATAAAAACGCTAAGAGTGACCCGATAATTCAAGTTGAATACAGCGATGAAGACCCGACTCGAGCAGAAAATATACTGGCGGCGCTGATGCCAGCAATGGTGGATCAGAGTCGCTCGATTAACACCACTCGGTTAAAAGGAATTATTGACAATCTGAACAAGCGATTGCCGCCAGCAAATCAGGAATTTCAGCAAGCTCAACAGCAATTAGAGCGATATATCCGTACTGAAGGACCAGCTATTGCGGCTGCTCAGGATGGTAGCTTACTAGCCTCGATTAACGGCAGCGAACAACAGCAAAGACAGATGAAGCTGCAAATAGAAGGAATTGATGCCCAAATGCGCAGTTTGCAAAGTAAGTTGGGTCTGAATCCAGATCAGGCTTACACTTCTTCTGCCCTCAGTGCCGATCCGATTCTTGCCAACCTGCGGGCACAGATTTATCAAAATGAAGCGCAGATGAAAATCCTCTCGAGGGATTATCGACCAGATCACCCGACAATGGTTGAGTTAAAGAAAAGACTTGACGCCTATGAGGAAATGCAGCGGCAGCGAGCTGCTGAAGTGTTAGGTGGGAACAACATGGCAGCCCCCTTACCCAGTAGTCAAATTCGCCAAGACAGCAACCTCGATCCAGCACGACAGCAGTTGGCGTACTCGCTAATCAATTTACAAACCCAGCGAGAGGCGCTGCAACAGCAACTGTCTGCTGTTTCTAGGTCTGCGCAGGAACTCAGGCGGGATTATTCTGTGCTGCCAAACAAGCAAATCGAGCAAGCGCGGCTACAACAGCAGGTTCAGATCAAACAAGCCTTACACGACAAAATGCAGGCGGCGTTAGCCGATGCCCAGGCTGCTGAAGCAGAGACAGTTAGCAGCCTGACTATTGCCAAAGCGCCCCAGGTTTCAGTTGATATCAAACCACCGCTTAGTGTCCGGCTGACGGTAGGAGCGGGGGCATTAGTAGGGTTGTTGGTTGCAGGAGGCTTGATTTTACTGTTGTCTACGCTAGATGGCAAATTATATACTGTGGAAGATGTGCGGAAGGCAGTGCGGCAACGTGAAGTACCGCTTTTGGGAGAATTGCCTTTTGTGATTAACTGGGAACCGGAGCAGGGGGAGACACCAATTTTAGTAAATCCAGATTCTCCTTATCTGGATTTTTACGAACGGCTCCGCAGTAATATGCGGATGGGCACCGATCAACCGTTGAAGGTGGTATTGTTGACTAGCACAGAAGTTGGCGAAGGTAAAACGGTGACGGCTTATAACTTAGCGATCGCTTCGGCGAGAGCTGGTAAGCGCACTCTGCTAGTGGAAGCTGATTTGCGATCGGCAAGTTATGCTAAAACTCTCAGGCTAGCTCCCGATCCAGAAGCCAACCTCGATCCTCTGCCCTATTACGGAGCTAGAAACGAGTGTATCCGGTTAGTCCCAGATATTGAGAATTTGTACATCGTGCCTAGTGCAGGACCACAGCGACAACCTGCTTCTATTCTCGAATCTAGCGAAATGCGGCGCTTGCTGGAAGATGCGCGAGGTCGCTTTGACTTAGTAGTTGTAGACACTCCAGCCTTGAGTGTTTGCAATGACGCTTTGTTGCTCGAACCCTACGCCGATGGCATAGTGCTAGTGACTCGACCGCGCTACACCCACGATAATATGTTGGCTGAAGCTGTAGAGCAGTTTAGTGAAGCAGATATGCCACTTTTGGGAGTAGTAATCAATGCAGTAGAGAAGCCTATCCCGATGCCAATTGCCCCAGAATCCGTCGCCACTCAGGTTGAGGAGGAAGAAGCGGCAACTGTTACTAGATGACTTGCTGCCAATGTGGGCGATCGACTAATCCTCCTGTACTGGCTGGCAATGATTTTTTTTGATTTCTTCAGGACTTACGCAGACTGGCATATATAGGGGCAACCAAAGAGGGAGAGGGACTGGGTAGGTTAAGAATTCACCCAATCTCAGTCCCTTACCCTTACCCTATGGTTGCCCCTAGGAACCGCTATATGTAGTGGCAGTTTATGGATCATGCTTATGCGCAGCAGTGCATTTAGCCTCAGCCCTAAGTTGCCACTTCAGGGCGATTTTCTTTGATTCCTCACTAAATTCATTAAGTTTTTCTTCAGTTAATCTAGCAAGTTCAAGAATTTCATTTAGTTCTGACAATTGTTTTTCATCGAAATGTGATTCTTTCATGGTAAATTATCCAAACGCTGTTTAAGGTTACTGATAAGCATTTTAGTCTCCAACACCCGACCAAGCTCACTTGCTAAATCTTCTCCTACTTCCTGTATTTCCTCCTCTGTGGCTAAGTTATCTCCTGAGAAATTCTCAATGATACTCTTAATCCGTCTCCTTTCTATTTCTGAGAAAAAAATAGCACTATTAAAGGAAGCAAAAAGCTGAATTAATCTGGCATTTTCTGGAAACCGATTCAGGAGAGCTTGAGCTAATGATAATCCCACTCTAGATTCTTGCTCAACTTTATTCAGCTCTTGGTTCAAGCGTTCAATAAGATCGTTGATTTCTGATGGAATGGGCATTTTGTTAGAAGCGGTAGGTTAGAATTTTGAGCTTCGATCGTCCGAAAACAATCCTAACATTGGACCGAGGATTGCCCCGAAGATAAAGCCACCAGCGTGAGCCCAGTAAGCAACCCCTCCATTTTGCATACCAATGCTGGTAGGTACCTCTAGGCTAGCAACGCCATAAAAAGCCTGCTGCACAAACCACCAACCCAGGAAAAAAAACGCCGGGAGTTTGGGAAAGATGATAAACGGACCAATGGGAAACAACGTCAGAACCTTGGCATTAGGAAATCTCAGGATATAGGCACCCATCACACCAGCGATCGCTCCACTAGCTCCGAGGGCAGGAATTCCAGAAAACGGCGCAAAATACCACTGAGTTAAGGCAGCAAGTGTACCACAAACGATGTAAAAAACCAAGTATTTAAAGTGACCTAGGCGATCTTCAACATTGTTGCCAAAAATCCATAGGAACCACATATTACCAGCAACATGCAAAAAACCACCGTGCAGGAACTGCGACGTTATTAGCGTCAGCCACTCCGGTCCTGGGCGATACAAGGCTAATCCACTAAAGCTAGCCGTTAGCTCCTTGGGAACAACAGCCCAAACATGAAAAAAACTGTTTAGCTGTTGGGGATTTAAGCTCAGCTCATACAGAAATACCAATATATTCGCGGCAATTATTCCATAAGTTACATACGGCGTGATTTCGATGGGATTTTCGTCGCGCAGAGGAACCACAGGCGTTTCATCCTAACAAATCAAATAGTTGCCATACATTATAATCTAATTTATCGAATAAGAAGCCAGGAGTCAGGAGCCAGGAGCCAGGAGCCAGAATCGGTGAAGGCATTCTTTCCGACTGGCGGATGGATAAATGGGTTTAAGACCCCCAGTAAATCGTACCCGTACCGGGGCTGGAGGCATAGATTTACTGGTCTTCAATTAGTGGCGGGTCTGAATCCCCCACTCATAGACTCCTGACTCCTGACTCCTGACTCCTGACTCCTGTTCATTCAATGGTAAAGGATGCCAACTTAAAAGTTTACCAACCCTTTTCAGACTGATCCAGAACATAGCTGGCAACTTGTTCAATCTGTGTAGAGTTCAGACGTCCCTTGAAGGAGGGCATAGCGCCTTTGCCTTTTGTTACCTGGTTGACGATCGCTTCTAGGGAATTCATGTTGTACTTTTCCAGAGATTCCTTCTTCAAGTTTTTCGTAGGCACGATCGCGTTGTTACCACCCGCGTGGCAAGCAGCACAGTTGGCGCTGAAAATCTTTTTGCCAGCAATGATGGCATCGTCTTCAGCTAGGGCTGGATGAGCAAAGGTTACACTCACCAGCACTAGAGCTAACAGGACAAAAGATATTAATTTTTTCAATGTCGTTCTCCTCTGTTTTGGAAAATTTGCGGCAAAATCATTTTACCAGGACTTACGCATAGACCTTATTCGTAGGGTGGGGAACTTCTGCGCTTCACCCACCATCTACACAGCGGTGTGCGTGCGTAAGTCCTGTTTACCTTTGATACCAATCAACTCAGCACTAATTCTTTTTAGCGCACAGCTTTACCTCCACCCCATTTTTCGCCCACTATTTTCGGCTGGACGAGAATATGACCTGCTATCGCCACTAGATCGTCTTCGGTTAGATTTCGCATCTCCGTGAAAATATCGGCACTTTCCATGCTGGGGTGTAGTTCAGCAATGTTGGCTTCCCCGTCATAAGTCGTGGGATGCTTCATATAATCCACCAAAGCTGCAATGTTATCGCGGGATGGCGTCGCATCGGCTAAGTCTTTGGGACCAAGCCCGACGTTGAAGTCTGTCTTGGTGCTACCGCCAGCATGGCACTGAGAGCAGGTGCTGTTAAACAGGCGTTGGCCTTCCTTAACTTGTTTGAGGCTCAGAGTCACTGTTTCGCCCAAGTCATTCAGTTTCACGGTGCGGGTGGAAGCGTCAAGTTCGAGTGCTGTCGCACTGCCGACAATCATTTGCAAGGTAAAGAATACAGTCACCACCGCAAGGCAGATGAATCGCTTAAGCATGGTTCTCCCTAAAAAAGTTTGGCACATTAGTTTTTGGATGCAAGAGCGCAGGCTTTTTTCAATCTCCACCCAGCCTCGACTTGAGGCTGGCAAAGTCAACCCATCATCAAGGCTCCACAGGCTTGCCAGTGCCATATCGTCCGCTAGGAGGATGTCGCCATTGATGTTTTGCTCATGGTTGGTTGGAATCAATCTTCCCCACGATTGGCTCTATCGCCATGTTTTTCAGACAAGATCTTAGAGATGATTGCCTTGGCATCCTCTAGAGGCAGACGAGTCCGAGCGTTTTTATAGGCAATCCCTAATCCATCGCACAGATGGAACACCTGCTCCACTGCGAGGTTATAGTCCGTGGCAATTTCCGCAATTGATAGGTCTGCAAAGCCCATGATGTGCTGACGAGTGAAGTTTGAGTTGCGCTAAATATGGATAAGAATATGATGCCACTGAGCGATCGCTTTCCTTACATCAGCAAGCTGGAATAGTTTTGAGTTTTACACTGGCATGGCTTCCGGAAGTGGGACTACCGACGATACCTTGGGGACGGGCTGGTGCAGGCGAATCAGCTGAGCCAGAGTTTTCTTTAACTGGGTACGGGGTACAATGGCATCTACCAAGCCGTGTTGTAGGTAATACTCAGAGGTTTGAAAATCATCAGGTAGCTTTTCTTTCAGGGTTTGCTCGATGACACGACGACCAGAAAAGCCAATAGTTGCCTTTGGTTCTGCTAAAATAATGTCTCCCAACATGGCAAAGCTGGCGATAACGCCGCCAGTGGTGGGGTGAGTCAGAACCGGGATGTAAAGCAATCTAGCTTCTCGATGACGCTCTAAGGCACCGGAAATTTTAGCCATCTGCATCAGGCTCAACATGCCCTCCTGCATTCTGGCACCGCCAGAGGCACAGACAATTACCACAGGTAAGCCCACTTTTGTGGCTAGTTCAATCAAGCGAGTGAGTTTTTCCCCTACCACAGAACCCATGCTGCCGCCCATGAACCGGAAGTCCATGACAGCAAGGGCAAGGGGCAACCCCTCCAACTGACCCGTACCAGTATAGACGGCGTCTGTTAAAGTGGTTTTTTCTTGAGTTTCTCGCAAGCGATCGCTGTAGGCTTTGCGATCGCGGAACTTCAAGGGATCGATCGGACGCAGTCCCTCATCTAATGGCATCCAGGTATTAACATCAATCAGTTGACATACCCGCTCTTCTGCTGGTACTCGCCGATGATGATGACACTCTAGGCAGACCATTTGATTGCTTCTGAAGTCTTTATTGTAGGACAGTGTACCACATTCCTCACACTTTGTCCATAGCCCATCGGCTATTTCCCGTTCCGACGGCTGTTGATTGATAGAACCTGATTTTGGTCGATTTGCAAACCAATCGAATAGAGACATGATATGGCAGGAAGGATAAATTAATTCTCATGGGCGTCTGACTGCTCCTCGTCTATGGGACTCAATAGAAGCAAAGCTGCCCACCGATCGTCTGAGAGTACCTGTAAGGCAGCAGGACTTCCTTGCCCAAAATAGGAAGCAATTCCTAGGTCAATAATCCGACTGGGAATTTGATGAGCCGCTAACACATTTTGCATTAGTTCAGCTTCCCAACGTCCGCTAGTAGTTTTGATTGAGATCCAATGCACACGATCATCTTATCAATACAGTAGTATCGGTTTAACACGACTGCGGCTAAAATTCGTGAGATTTTTGGTTCATTGACTAGACTTGGCGCAGAAAAGTTGCCTAAGTACACCTGCTTAGGTAAATTTTGAGTTAAAATATATAGCTTGCAATCAATCTAAGGAATTACTTATGGCTGTGCATTACCGCGTTACACTTTTACCGGGGGATGGCATTGGTCCTGAAATTATGGCAGTGGCGGTAGATGTGCTGAAATTCGTAGGTAAGCGCATAGGGATTGGCTTTGAATTTCAGGAAGCTTTGATTGGTGGTGCCGCCATTGACGCGGAGGGCGAACCTCTGCCAGCCGCCACTCTAGAAATGTGCCGTAACAGCGATGCCGTGTTGCTGGCTGCTATTGGCGGGTACAAGTGGGATTCTCTACCTAGCCATTTGCGCCCAGAAAGCGGATTGTTGGGACTGCGGGCAGGGTTGGGTTTATTTGCCAATCTCCGACCTGCAAAAATATTACCTGAGCTAATTAATGCCTCGACTCTGAAACGGGAAGTGGTTGAAGGAGTCGATATTATGGTAGTGCGAGAACTCACTGGCGGTATCTACTTCGGGCAACCCAAGGGAATTTTTGTCACAGAAACGGGTGAAAAGCGCGGGGTGAATACAATGGCTTATACAGAGAAGGAGATTGAACGAATTGGGCGGGTAGCGTTTGAAACAGCTTTAAAGCGCGGGGGGAAACTTTGTTCTGTTGATAAAGCGAATGTTTTAGAAGTATCGCAGTTGTGGCGCTCTAGGATGATTTCCCTAGGGTTAGAATATCCAGATGTTGAGTTATCCCATATGTATGTAGACAACTGTGCCATGCAACTCCTGCGCTGGCCGAAGCAGTTTGATACCATTGTCACGGGTAATTTATTTGGAGACATCCTTTCTGATGCTGCCGCCATGCTAACTGGCAGTATTGGGATGTTGCCCTCTGCTAGTCTGGGAGAAGGAGGACCAGGAGTCTTTGAACCTGTACACGGCTCAGCACCAGATATCGCAGGTCAGGATAAGGCTAATCCTCTAGCCCAAGTTCTCAGTGCCGCGATGATGTTGCGCTATGGCTTAAACCAGCCGGAGGCGGCTTCTCAGATTGAGCAGGCAGTGCTGCGAGTGCTGGCTAACGGCGATCGTACTGGCGATATCATGTCTGAAGGAATGAACCTTTTAGGCTGTCGTGCTATGGGTGATGCCCTAATCCAAGTCTTGGAGGAATTAAAATCTTAACCAAAAATGTTGTTGTTAGGGCGTAGGTAGATTAAATTAAATTTAAACTTTGGGGGTAGATAGTTGGTGTACACATCAAAGCAAAGGCTACAAAATCAAACAGAGCAACTGGAGCTACCTATATTGCTAGACCCTGCTTTGCTCAGGGCAGCGCGACAGCTCTATCGTAATTATTACGAAGTGCATCCAGACCTAGTGCAGCGTCCGCTTGGGGTGGCAATTAACAAATTGAATTATCGGGGAAAGCTGATTTTTTCAGGAAGACCTATTTTGTTACCCCAGGAATGTTTTGTGCCTTATGGTCAAATTGAGTCGGAAATTTATTAAAGCAAAAGCTAATTTTGTGATGGCGTATGGCGAGGGTGATTAATAATAACTAATGGCTATCAACTAAAAAATGAAAATAAAATAATGCATTAATGGACACACTATCTGACGCTTTGATGTCTCTGACGGTGTTTACGTTGGGTGCCGCTATTGGTAGCTTCCTCAACGTGATTGTGTATCGCCTGCCAGCGGGCTTATCAATTATTCATCCACCTTCTCGCTGTCCCCATTGCTTGCACAAACTTGGGAAGCGTGAGAATGTACCCGTGTTAGGCTGGCTATTGTTAAAAGGGCGCTGTCGCCACTGCCAAGCCCCTATTTCTGCGCGGTATCCCATAGTAGAGGCATCAACGGGGCTGTTATTTTTGCTGGTTTTCT
This sequence comes from Oscillatoriales cyanobacterium PMM_0019, assembly GCA_949127975.1. Lineage (GTDB taxonomy): Bacteria > Cyanobacteriota > Cyanobacteriia > Cyanobacteriales > CASBRB01 > CASBRB01. The sequence goes on from CASBRB010000158.1 coordinate 9,976, forward strand.
GGACATTTGCTTTCTCCCTGCAAACCCTGGGGTACTGGGTTTTTTTAAGCTGGCTATTAGCCCTATCACTGATCGATCTCGATACTATGACTCTTCCTAATGTGCTCACTAAATCGGGATTAGTGGTTGGTTTAGCGTTTCAAGTAGCTCTAGGTTTGCTATCAGCATCCGAACCAATCGGAGTAATTAATCACCTAATAAGAGGCATTGCTGGTGCGGTGCTGGGCTTATGGTTGTTTGACAGCATCCGCATTGTGGGTTCGGTAGTTTTTCAGAAAGCCGCAATGGGGGCAGGAGACTCTAAATTAGCTGCAATGATGGGAGCTTGGTTGGGATGGAAGTATTTGCTCCTGTCAGCGTTTATGGCTTGTGCCACGGGAGCCTTTGTCGGTGGAGGAGCTATAGCTCTAGGCTTACTAAATCGGCGGCAACCCATGCCCTTCGGTCCTTTTCTGGCACTAGGCGCTGCTTTAATAGTTTTTTGGGGTCAAGCGATGCTATCGACTTACCTACGGCTATTTTTCCCGCTCAGCATATTGTAGGTTGGGTTGAGCGATCGCGAAACCCAACATTATCATCGGGAAAGAGTGTCCGAAATGGTTTTAGGATAAGAGCTGAGGAATTACTAGCTAAAAAAATGAGTTACGACAATCTTTGTAAATATCTTGCCGAGCAGTACCCCAGAGAATTCGTCCGCTGGCTGCTCTCATCAGAAGAAGTCAACGACGTTCAGGTACTCAAAACCGAACTCAGCATAGAACCAATTCGCGCTGATGCGGTAATTTTCTTGCTAGTTGGGAGCTACATTCTGCACATTGAATTTCAAACCTCACCAGACTCAGAGCCGCCGATTCCCTTACGGATGCTGGACTATTGGGTAAGATTATACCGACTGTACCGTCGCCCCATAGTGCAAGTGGTAATTTTTTTAAAAGCAACTAGCTCAGAAGCCGCCTATACATCACGATTTGAAGCTGATAACACTAACCATCAGTATCGAGTCATCCGCCTGTGGGAACAAGATCCCGCAATATTCCTGGCAAACCCCGCTCTGCTACCGCTAGCAACCTTAGCAAAAACTGACTCACCTAGAGCATTACTAGAGCAAGTCGCCCAGAGAGTTGCTAAGATTGAAGAAACGTCTGAGCAACGGAACGTATCAACCTGTGTTCAGTTGATTGCAGGTCTGCGGTTTGATAAAGATTTAATTCGTCAACTGTTTCAAAAGGATTTTATGCGAGAATCTGTCATCTATCAAGAAATCCGCTCCGAGGGAATACAACTAGGAGTACAACAAGGTCTACAACAAGGTCTACAACGAGGGGAGGTAGCTTTGATAATGCGGCTAATTACCCGTCGAATTGGTACTCCAACTCCTGAATTACAAGCCCGAATTAGAGGGCTATCCATTGCGGAGTTAGAAGATTTAGGAGAAGCACTTTTTGATTTCTCAGCCGCTAGCGACATAGTCGCTTGGTTAGAGTCCCATCAAAAATAAGCATACTGGTAGGGTGCAGTCTGCTAGCCTTGTCAAGTATTATTTCTCGTTTCTAGGCTCTGCTTCCAGCGAAAGTGTACCGCCAACACCTGTGAGGCAGAGCCTCCCAGATTTATTTCTGGTGAGGTTGTCAGCACTCAAGCATATATAGGGGCAACCACAGGGGGATTGCCCCTACTAACCTCTATATGTAGAGTAGCTGCGTAAGTCCTGATGGTTTTAGAATAAGATATTAATGAATGACTAACTTAAAGAATGAGTTACGACAATCTGTGTAAATATCTTGCCGAGCAGTACCCCAGAGAATTTGTCCGCTGGCTGCTCTCATCAGAAGAAGTCAACGACGTTCAGGTACTCAAAACCGAACTCAGCATAGAACCAATTCGCGCTGATGCGGTAATTTTTTTGCTAGTTGGGAGCTACATTCTGCACATTGAATTTCAAACCTCACCAGACTCAGAGCCGCCGATTCCCTTGCGGATGCTGGACTATTGGGTAAGATTATACCGACTGTACCGTCGCCCCATAGTGCAAGTGGTAATTTTTTTAAAAGCAACTAGCTCAGAAGCCGCCTATATATCGCACTTTGAAGCCGATAACACTAACCATCAGTATCGAGTCATCCGCCTGTGGGAACAAGATCCCGCAATATTCCTGGCAAACCCCGCTCTGTTACCGCTGGCAACCTTAGCAAAAACTGACTCACCTAGAGCATTACTAGAGCAAGTAGCCCAGAGAGTTGCTAAGATTGAAGAAACGTCTGAGCAACGGAACGTATCAACCTGCGTGCAGTTGCTTGCAGGTCTGCGGTTTGATAAAGATTTAATTCGTCAACTGTTTCAAAAGGATTTTATGCGAGAATCTGTCATCTATCAAGAAATCATCTCCGAGGGAGTACAACGAGGGGAGGTAGCTTTGATAATGCGGCTAATTACCCGTCGAATTGGTACTCCAACTCCTGAATTACAAGCCCGAATTAGAGGGCTATCCATTGCCGAGTTAGAAGATTTAGGAGAAGCACTTTTTGATTTCTCAGCCGCTAGCGACATAGTCGCTTGGTTAGAGTCCCATCAAAAATAAGCATACTGGTAGGATGTGGTCTGCTTTTGCGATCGGTGTTTTTTTGAGTGTCAAAAAATAGGTAATCTAGATAGTTTTGTAGGTTGGTTGAGCGTAAGCGAAACCCAACATTATCATCGGGCGAGAGTTAAGCAGTAGTCTCTCGCTGCAAGCACGATCGCCATACCTTACTGCGAAATAATCAGCTCGGTGATAGTATTTACAGTAAACTTAATTTGTTCTTCTGTGTGCAAAGCAGAAACCATAAAACGCAGTCTAGATTGAGCGGCGGGAACAACTGGCCATCCAATAGGAAACACATTTATTCCCTGTTGACGGATGACATCTGCCAATCGAGCAGTTTTAGTATAATCACCAATAATAATCGGAATAATCGGGGAATCATGGCTATTTCCAACGTTCAAGCCCCTACTCCGAGCTAAAGTTCGGAAAAGCTCGGCTATTTCAAGCAACCTCGCAACTCGTTGTGGTTCGGCTCGAATAATTTCGTACCTAAAACCTTGTAGAGAAAGTTGATCGATCGTGTTCAAAGCCTTATTGTGCTAATCTAGAGAAGAGAGAAGAGTACACACCCAAAATCCCCCCCAATCCAACCCCACCCAC
>CASBRB010000159.1 GCA_949127975.1 Oscillatoriales cyanobacterium PMM_0019
GTCTTCTAAACAACAGGAAAGAAGAAAAATTATGGCATTCGATTACGACCTTTTTGTGATTGGTGCAGGCCCTGGAGGTCTTGTCGCTTCCGAACAGGCTGCTGGGTATGGTACTCATGTTGCAATCGCCGAGCCTGATTTAGTAGGCGGTACGTGTGTCATCCGAGGTTGTGTCCCCGAAAAGCTAATGTCCTTTGCTGCTGAGTTCTCTGATGATGCTCAAGTTGCGGCAGGCTATGGCTGGAACCAATCCCAATACACCTTTGATTGGCAGCAATTCATTGCTGCTAAGGAGCAGGAAATTCATCGTCTAAGCAAGGTGCATAATCAAAAACTTGAAAAAGCAGGGGTTGAGCTGATAAAGGGTTGTGCCACCTTTGTAGATGCTCATACCTTAGACGTTGCAGGACGGCAAATTACTGCTGACAAAATTTTGATTGCTGTGGGTGCAAAAGACGTAAAGTCAGAGATACCAGGAAGTGAGTATAGCATCACTTGTAGTCAACTCTTTAATCTCGATCGGCAACCCAAGCATATTGTAGTAGTGGGCGGTAACTATATTCCAGTGAAACTAGCGGGTATCCTGAACAATCTCGGCTGCCAGGTTACTCAGGTATTTCTGGAAGACCATATCCTATCTGCTTTTGATGAAGATATAGCCCTAACCGTGCAAGAGGGTATGAGCAAGCGAGGTATTGAAATTCTCAACAACTCTGCGGTAAAAGAAATTAAACGTGTCGGGAATGAGCTGGATTTGATAGTGTCAGGGAAAAGCGAAAACACATTGAGCGTGGATACTGTCCTCTTTGCTCTATGTCGTGCCCCTAATATCAATGGCTTGGCTCTAGAGAAGGCTGGTGTTCACCTGAGCAGAGGTGCAATTGTGGTAGATGAGTACAACCAAACGACACAAGCGAATATTTTTGCAGTTGGGGACTGTATCAATCGAATTAATTTTACTCCGGTTGCGATCGCTCAAGGTCGAGCGTTTGCCGATACTCAATTTGGGAACACCCCCCGCACGGTTTCTTATGAATATATTCCATCAAACATTAGCTCTTTCCCTGAGGCAGCTACAGTTGGCTTGAGTGAAGCCGAAGCCCATGAAAAACTGGGTGACCTTGTACGATGCCATTGCTCGAAGTTTCGCCCTCTATTACACAGTCTGTCTAAGTGGGATGAAAAAACCCTCATCAAGCTAGTTGTTGATAGTCGCTCCGATCGGGTGTTAGGCGCTCACATGGTAGGTGAAGGGGCGATAGAGATTATTCAATGTCTTGCGATCGCCCTCCGGCTAGGGGCAACCACGAAACATTTCTCAGAAGCAATCGGCATTCATCCTTCAGTTGCCGAAGAGTTTCTCACCCTGCGTTAATCTCACCGCAGATAGTTGTTAAGAGTTCGATCGAGTTTAAAGTATTTGAGGCGTCCAAGTGGGACCATTGCAGCGTGGACCTATCGTAGTCCAGATAATTTTGTCAATGCACATCCGTCGCGCCTGCATATTCGTGTCCCAAGCATGGTAGATAATGTACTCTGTCTGTCCGTCTAGACCAAAAACAATTGAGTTGTGGCCAGGACCGAGAACATAACCGGGTTGAGATCGCAGCACGCGGGGTCCGGTTTCGTTCCCAGCATCAGAGTAGGGGCCCATCGGACTTTCTGCAACTCCATAATCAACGCCGTAGCTTTCAGTCTCCCAGCGCCCGCCACTGAAAAAGCAGTAGTAGCGTCCTCCATGTTTGCGGACACAAGGCCCTTCTAAAGTATGCCAATCATAAATGCTACCGTACATCGGACGGTCTGCCAGAAACCTTTGCCAATCGGAGCGAGCGCGTAATACAACTTTGCCTTCCCCTGCCAGTTTTGTCATCCCCTCCAGTCGGTCTACCATCAGTGCAGTACCAGCTCGTACCCCATCTGCTGTATCTAGAAAATCGCGGGCGTAGAACAGATACCACTGCCCGTCGTCATCACGAAATGGATGGGGATCGATCGCAAAGGGGCAGGACTTTGGGTCTAGCAATGGTTCTCCAATATCCTGATAGGGTCCGGTGGGGCAGGAGCTAGTTGCAACGCGCAACTGATGATTCTTATCTTCATGCCCAACTGAGTAGTAAAGATAAAATGTGCCATTGCAGTAGGCAACCTCAGGTGCCCAGAAGTTATTACCCAGAGAGGGGTCTGGGCGCAGCAACCCATGACCTGCTTCTTGCCAATTCACAAAATTATCAGAGCGCAGCAGTTCAAAGACTTGAGAAAAGCCATCTTCATCTACTTGTCCTGCTGCTTCTGCTGCACCTGTACCGATCGCATAATAAACACCCTGGTATTCCCAAGCAAATGGATCGGCAAAGTAGCCTGGATAAACTGGATTGTTGTAGGTAAGCATTTCAATTTCGACTTCAAAAAAAACTGTGAGACATTGAAGCTCCGATGAGGTTAGTTAGTATTTAAAATTGATGTAAGTTTCAGCTTTTAGCTCTGGCAGTTTATCCACAACATGAGTGCGCAATAACTGCCTCGTCTCCTCGGTTAGACTTTCATAGTACTGCTGTGGAACCGTCAAATCCACTTTTGAGGTGTGTAGCCAATGCATCACATAACCCATGACGATCATTGGTCGTGGTTTATTTGTTCGATTCGGCGAACCTCGGTGCAGTGCTAGGGGCGATCGAATCATCACATCCCCTAGCTGTGTGTAGAAAGACTCGATGGGAATTTGGCCAGCCGCCACTTTAAGGAGTCCTTCTTCACGCGGCAAGATGTGAGTTCCCCGCGCCATCTGAAATGGGCCGTTCTCTGCGGTTACTTCCACCAGAGGAAAGTTAACTGCCAGGGCGTAAAGCGGTGTTACGATCTGATCCGAAAAAAGCGGACGAAAGTCGCGGTGCAGTTCCTGATAGGTTGAACCCTGCACCGGAATGTCAGCCCCTAACTGCACCATCCGGTATTCTTGATAGAACACGCGATCGAGGACGCCCAGAATCACCGAATTAGCAAACACTTCTGTATTAGCAAATGGAGCCTCCCAGGGTAGCGTCAGATAGTAGCGGGATTGTTCGCGAGGTGCCAAACCGCCCGGTTGGTTGTGGCGCTTACGGAATAACTCATCAAACGCGCTTGCCCATTCCTCAATCAGTTCTCGATCGAACAGACTGCGAATCACGCAAATTCCATCTCGATTCAGTTCTTCGGCAAACCGATCAAGATCGGCCCCTGTAAATTTAGCTGTACCTATAGTTTGAATCATGTTGTTGTTTCCATATCCAGACGCTAGTGCCGCCTGTACTCATGCCAGCCCTACCAACCTGGATTCCTACCGTTGGATTAAAAAAGTAATGTACAATACAATTATAGTTATTCCTTTGGGTAGTTGCATCAACAATGTTAGGGCTAAACTTTTGAAGGCATCGGCACGTTTAGGCTATCTCCCGCTACTGAGGGCCATCTGATTGTCAGAACTGTAGAATCGGACTCAGCAGACCAACAATGAGGTACACCCGGTAACCAGAGTACGTAGTCACCCTCACGGGATAGTAAAACTTCTTGCTCTGGAAATTGAAGACGGAATCGCCCATTAATGAGAAGGGAAATTGTAGTCGCTTCAGCGTTCATTGCCCATTGGAGCCTCTCTTCTCCTGCTTTATGCACAGTCCATTTTACTTCTAGGGTCGAAAGCTTGCGAGGATCGTCAGTGGGGTTCACAAAGTGGCCGACGAACCAGCCCCAGCGATTTTCTCCTTCAACTACAGCGTTTCCTTTGACAACTTTGGGTCTCATTGGTTAATTTTATCTAACCTCCACTGAATTCCTCTTACATAACATTGTGATTCATGAGTATTTGGCTAGCGCGTAGGATCGATCGCTACTCCTAAACTACCAGTCTTAAGCGGGACACATTCTAGCTAGGGAAGTGGGGAGAATGTATATAAAGGCTCACCCATCGCCCCATCAAACTCTCTCGGCGCACGGTTAATAGCCTCCTTTATCGGCAACTGCATGAGGCAAAACTCCAGCATCGGCCCAGGCTTAACCAGGCGGATGCTACTCAAACTCCCGATGGTAATTTTCACTGCGCCATTAGTAATGGCTTGCGGCACCAATGATTTAGAACGGAGCAGTTCGATGATCGAAGAATTGTGGTCTAATCAGACCGATCGGAATACAACGACATCTGTTAAGGGACGTTTCTTGGCAAGACCAAAAGTTCCAACAGGACAAGCAAAACTCGGACTACAACCCTTGGGATTAGGTAGTAAGCGCGATGGTTTCGTTTATGTACCCACAACTTACCAGGCCTCTCGACCCGCACCGCTAGTCCTCATGCTGCATGGTGCGGGCCGCTCAGCCGAACAGGGTTTGGCTCCGTTCCAGCATCTGGCTGATGAATTTGGACTGATCCTGCTAGCGATCGATTCGAGAGAGCAAACGTGGGATGTAATCTCCGGTCGGTACGGTTCCGATATTGCCTTCATTGACCAAGCGTTAGAGCAGACGTTCAACTGCTACGTTATAGACCTAGCACATATCGCGATCGAAGGCTTTTCTGACGGTGCTTCCTACGCGCTCGGTGTTGGCATCACCAATGGCGATTTGTTCACCCATGTTATTGCCTTCTCCCCAGGGTTTATTGCACCAGGAGAACCAAAGGGTTTGCCGCACCTGTTTATCTCCCACGGTACAGAGGACAATATCCTACCGATCAACCTTTGCAGTCGCAAGATTGTGCCGCAATTGCAACACGCAGGCTACGACGTGCAGTATCGGGAGTTTAACGGTGCCCACAAAGTTCCAGAAGCGATTGCCCGTGAGGCACTTGACTGGTTTACAAGAGGGGGAATCCCCGTCATGTGAGCGTGCAGGCGCGGAGTGCGGGAGTTGCCGGATGTTTACAGTGTTCGGCAACTCCCGCACCTGTCCTAGGGCTTATACTAATAATCGTATTAATTATCACAACTAGCTGAATCAGAAACTTATCTATTTAGGTAGAAGTAATCAATTAAAAATCTTAGTTAATCTTAAGATCAGGTTTGATAATCCAAAAGAAAGACTTATACACAGATAAAATTAACTTGGATTTCTCTTCTCTGTCAATAGCATGGAAGAAAAAAAGAAGTTTTTCATATTGAGCTACCGTTTATATAGGAAGAGAAGATGCAATTTCAACTTGAATGCAACAGCACTTTTTTTAGTCGGCAAACGTGCTTGATATGTGAGAAGGAACTTGAGAGGAGGGAAGCAAGAGTGATTGTCTGCAACGATCAGGGAGACGGCTACGGGGATATCTGTTCCCATTGCATAGCAATGGGCGCTACTTGGATAAGAAAAAAGCTTCAGAAAATGACAACCTAAGATTAACTAAATTTAGTTCGATATTTAGCTCTAGTTGCTAGTTACCTAAAGAGGGAGAGATAATAATCTCGACCAACCCTCTACCGCCCCCTGCACGTAGCGCTTTACTCCCTTCGGGCTAGAATAATTTGTATTTTATGCTCGAAGATTGCTGGCTTAATACATAATCTTAGAGCACCGAAGGGAGTAAATCTAGCTCCAGGTGAACAGCACTTAACCTAGAATAGGATGGGACAACCGCCGTGGGTAATGCGCGTCAACAGCAACACCTCTGGTGTTGATGGTCGAGCTAGTGCAGCAGCAATTTTTAGCGAAATTGCATAAAAACGTTAAACGGAAGGTTATCTAAGGCACAATTTATATATGACCTACGATAGATGTGTATATGCAAACGATGGACAGAGGACGGGAAACTTGTCCGAAAGAAGAGACGTCTGATCCCGATAACGAGTCTAGAGAACAGTTGCTAACAACAGCATACCCACGTCCCCAGTTACAACGCAAAAACTGGAAAAGCCTCAATGGGCAGTGGAAATTTGCATTTGACGACGAGGGAGGATTTGCTTGCCCCAGGGATCTTTCCGAGTGGAAGCATACCATTGAAGTACCGTTCGCGCCAGAATCTGATGCTAGCGGTATTGGCGACACGGGTTTTCACCCAAACTGCTGGTATGAGCGGGAGTTTGAACTACCACCTGGCGAGGGGCGAGTACTACTCCACTTTGGGGCAGTAGATTATCATGCCCGTGTATGGGTAAACGATCGATTTGTGGTTGAGCATGAAGGCGGGCATACCCCCTTCAGCGTCGATATTACCCATGTATTGAACCCGTGCGAGCCACAACGGGTGACAGTCTGGGCGGCTGACGACCCCCACGATCTTGCCAAGCCGCGTGGGAAGCAGGATTGGCAGCTAGAACCCCATAGTATTTGGTATCCGCGCACTTCTGGGATCTGGCAAACAGTTTGGCTGGAGCGCGTGGGCAACACTTATATTGACCGCATCCGCTGGACTCCTGAGTTCGAGCGCTGGGAGATTGGCTTTTACGCTGCTGTTGCGGGCGAGCATCAAAATGGCATCCAAATTAAGGCGAAACTAAGTGTTGGCAACCAAGTGCTGATGAACGATACCTACGAAGTAATCAATGGGGAGATTAATCGGCGCATTGCTTTATCCGATCCAGGTATTGACGACTATCGCAACGAATTACTCTGGAGTCCTGAGAAACCAACCCTCATACAGGCTGAAATTCAGCTTTGGCACCAAGGCAAGCTGATTGATGAAGTCCAGTCATATACAGCAATGCGTTGCGTTACCATCCAGCGCGAGCGCTTTATGCTCAACGGACGACCTTACTATCTCCGACTGGTTTTAGATCAAGGCTACTGGCAAAATACCCTAATGACTGCGCCCTCAGATGAGGCGTTACGGCGAGATGTCGAGCTAGTTAAGTTGATGGGATTCAACGGTGTGCGCAAACACCAGAAAATTGAAGACCCCCGTTTCTTATACTGGGCAGATACGCTGGGTTTATTGGTTTGGGAGGAAATGCCAAGTGCCTATCGATTTACTCCCAAAGCAGTGCAGCGCATCGTGCAAGAGTGGACTGAAGTTATCGAGCGGGATTGTTCTCATCCGTGCATCGTGGTGTGGGTGCCGTTTAATGAATCTTGGGGAGTTCCTAATTTAGTAGACACACAAGCTCACCGCGACTATGTTCAAGCTCTATATTACTTAACTAAAACCCTCGATCCGACTCGCCTAGTGGTGGGCAATGATGGTTGGGAGAGTACAACAACAGATCTCCTTGCTATCCATGACTATGATACTAATCCGACTCGGTTAGCTCGTCGCTATGGACCTGAAGTCAACCTATCGGATTTATTGGAGCGTCGGCGTCCGGGAGGTCGCATCCTCACCCTTGACGGCTATCCCCATCAGGGGCAGCCAGTGATGCTTACCGAATTCGGTGGCATCGCGTTTCTGCCTGGAGAAACTCCGGGAGGGGATAAAGCTTGGGGATATGAGCGATGCTCAAATATTTCGGAGCTACAAATAAAATATACTGCGCTGCTTGAGGTTGTGAATAAAACAGAAATGTTCAGCGGATTTTGTTACACTCAGCTCACCGATACTTTTCAAGAAGCCAACGGTTTGCTGTATGCCGATCGCACACCTAAGTTCCCGATTGAAGCGATCCGAGATGCAACTATAGCACAAGGAGGGATATGTACTCCCACAAGCTGTTAAAGCCGGATGGACGCCACCTTACTCTATACAGCCGCTATCCTATTGCAGAGGGGATCGTCGCTCCCTCTCCCAGCAATGAGCCAATAGCTGCAAATCCCCACCTGCGGTGGCATCCATTGCGGGGCGAATGGGTTGCTTACGCCAGCCACCGTCAGGGACGGACTTTTTTGCCGCCTCCTGAGTACAACCCGCTCGCACCCACTCTTCACCCGGAGTTTCCCACCGAGCTACCCCAAGGGCAATATGATGTGGCGGTGTTTGACAACCGTTTTCCTACCATGAGTCTAGCTGCCCACTCAACGCCCGCTTTGATCGTGGAAACTCTTCCCGCCAACGGTGTGTGCGAGGTGGTGGTGTTTACTCAAGATCCGCACGCTTACCTGAGTTCTCTGGAACTCGATCGTTTGGAACTAATATTACAAGTGTGGGCCGATCGCACCCGCATCTTAGGTGAGCATCCACATATCCAGTACGTGCTGCCGTTTGAGAACAAAGGGGTAGAGATGGGGGTGACTTTATCTCATCCACACGGTCAAATCTACGCCTATCCCTTCGTTCCGCCAGTGCCAGCGCGGATGTTGGAGATGCAACAGGCATATTATCACCAAAATCAGCGAGGTTTGCTGCAAGATTTGATTCAACAAGAGATCGAAGACAACCAGCGGATTCTTTATCAGGATGAGTATGCTCTAGCCTTCGTACCCGCTTGCGCCCGTTACCCCTACGAAGTTTGGATTGCTCCCATCGAGCCTGTTGGCACTTTCATGGAACTCACCCTCGAGCAGCGGCGGGGGCTTGCCAGAGCATTAAAGACAGTTACTCTCAAATACGATGGCTTGTGGAATCGTCCTTTTCCTTATTTAATGGCTTGGTTTCAAGCACCTACCGACGGAAACCCGCATCCGGAAGCACATCTACACGCACAATTTTATCCACCTTATCGCAGTAGCGATCGCCTTAAGTATCTGGCGGGAACTGAGCTGGCAGCAGGAATGTTTGCTAACGATGCCCTCCCAGAGGAGAAGGCTAAAGAGTTACAAGCAGTACCCGTAAAACTCGAAACACCTGTTGGATTATGAACCAATTTAGTGAAGAAGTCTCCTCCAAACTCGATCTAATCCGGCAAATCCTAACCGAAACCGGAGCCCAAGGTGTACGCCTTGGCGGCACAGATTGGTTTGCTTGGGCAACTGCTGGCGGTTCTAATACCGTGCTACTCACCGCTGAAACTGGAGTAGCAGAAGTGTTGGTGACTGCCTCTGATGCCTGGGTATTAACAGATGAGATTGAAGCACAGCGTTTACAGGATGAGGAGTTGCCCCAAAATTTCAAGCTACAAATCAACCCTTGGCCAGATGCGGCAAATCGGGAGTTCTTTGTGAAGTCAGCTACTAACGGGGGCACGATTTTGAGCGATACCTGCGGCAACCGCTCCACTAGCCATGAAACCTCTTTACCTGCTTCACTAATTAACCATAAACAGGTAATGATGCCTAGCGAGCTAGAAAGATATCGTCAGGTAGGGCGTAAGGCAACTGAAGCAATGACAGAGGTACTTTCCGCTGCCACGCCTACTTGGACAGAGTATCAGCTTGCAGGCGCAGGTGCAGAGGCATTGTGGGCTCAAGGGCTGCATCCCGCCCTTACCCTGGTAGCGGGTGAGAGGCGTTTACCGCTCTACCGTCATGCTACGGCTACGGGGGAGGTTCTAGGGCAGCAAGCAATGATGGTTTTTTGTGCTAGGGGATATGGTTTGTATGCGAACCTCACCCGATTTGTCTGCTTTGGCTCACTGGAAAGCCAAATGGCGGATTTGCATCGTCATGTGAGAGAAATTGAAGCCGAAGCGCTTTCACAGAATAAACCTGGGGTAGCTCTTAATACTATCTATCACGCTTTGGCTCAAGCATATCAGCAACATGGATACCCTAATGCCATCCGCGAACATCACCAAGGAGGAACTACAGGATATTTGGCGCGAGAAATTGTAGCCAATCCAGATACTAGCGATAGGCTGATGGCAAACATGGCAATCGCTTGGAACCCAAGTTTACCAGGAGCCAAGATAGAAGATACTTTTGTCATTCTTGAAGATGGAAAGCTGGAAAATCTGACGTTCGATTCAAAGTGGCCTAATGTTGATATAGAAGGAAGGTTGCGCCCTATAGTATTGGAGCGATAAAAATGGACTTCAAGCAAATATTTGGTCGAGCACCTGAAGCAGAAGCCATAGCACCAGGGCGAGTGAATTTACTCGGCGAACACACCGATTACAATGATGGCTTTGTGCTACCTACGGCTATTCCCCAATGTACTAAGGTACAGCTAGGTTTGAGTACTGATGGACAGCACCACTTCTACTCTAAAAATTTAGATGAACGGGTAAGCATCTCAGATATGCTTCTTACACCGTCTGGATTTGCGAGTTATATATTTGGATGTATCCAGCTTTTAGAACGGGAAGGCTACACCATTCCCTCTATAAATCTGCACGTCAGTTCCGAAGTGCCTATAGGTTCGGGTTTGTCTAGCAGTGCGGCATTGGAAGTTGCTACTCTAAGAGGGCTGCGCTCGATGTTAAATCTACCTATCGATGATGTGCGAATTGCCCAAATAGCACAGCAGGCAGAAATTCACTATGCTGGCGTGCAGTGTGGGATTATGGATCAGATGGCATCGAGTCTCGCTGATACTAAACATATTCTATTTCTAGATACCCGATCGCTCCAGACGAGAGTTCTGCCTCTCCCAACAGGGGCAGAAATTCTGGTGATAGATAGCGGTGTACCTCGTACCCTGGCAGGGAGTGGATATAACCAACGACGAGCTGAGTGTGAGGAGGCAGCTCGGCTGTTGAGAGTTAAGGCTCTCAGAGATATTACCGACGTTAGCGCCCTAGAAGAGTTACCATTACCCCTGCGGCGTCGCGCTCGTCACGTCGTTACGGAGGATAACCGAGTTTTGGAAGTTCTACAGGGAGTATCCACTCAACGTTTTGGTGAGTTGATGAATGCTTCCCACGCTAGCTTGCGCGATGATTACGAAGTTTCTGTGCCAGCCTTAGATACTTTGGTTGGGTTGTTGCAAGAAACTCCCGGCGTGTTTGGCGCTCGGTTAACTGGTGCAGGGTTTGGGGGTGCCAGCGTTGCTCTGGTTGCTTCAGCAGAAGCTAGGGCGATTGCTGAAGCCGTACTTGAACGCTACAATCGCGCTGGTTACTTAGGACAAATACTGGTACCGTCGGTTAGTTAAGATTAATTAGACGAATGGTAAAATTCTGACTCCTGACTCCTGCTATATTTGGAGTAATTTAAAAAGCTCAATATTTAGGGGTCGTAAGGACTTTAGTCCTCGCCAATCACCGAGTAAGGACTAAAGTCCTTACTACGAACCTGGGTTGAATAGTTTTGATAAAGTTAAATGTAAGGCAAGATTATCAGTTTAAGAGGCGATCGCAATATGACAGACATAAATTTATCAGTAGCAGGGCAGCGTGGTGTTGCAGAGCTAGTCGAAGACATCCAAATGTTGACGAAAGAAATCCAAGAGTTATACTGTGTAGACAATATCCCCTGGATTGTGGGATATTCAGGTGGTAAGGATAGTGGTACGATTTTGCAACTCGTTTGGAATGCTCTAGCTGCTCTGCCACCAGAAAAACGCACTAAGACTATCCACGTCATCACCACAGATACTTTAGTAGAAAACCCCATAGTCTCTGCCTGGGTACGCAAATCTTTAGAACGGGTGAAAGTGGCGGCTCTTGAACAAGGTATGCCTATTGAACCTCATCTGCTGCAACCAGAGATTAAAGACACTTTCTGGGTAAACCTCATTGGCAAAGGCTACCCAGCGCCTCGTAACCAGTTTCGCTGGTGTACGGTACGGCTGAAAATCAATCCCGCTAATCACTTTATCCGTGAAATGGTGCGAGCTAGCGGTGAAGTAATTCTAGTGCTAGGTACTCGCAAGGCAGAAAGCATTAAACGGGCTGCTACGATGAAGAAGTTTCAAGCAGGTAGAATAAGAGACCGCCTCACCCCTAATGCTAGCTTACCTAACTCCCTAATATACACCCCGATCGAAGACTGGCGCAACGATGAAGTTTGGATTTACCTGAATCAGTGGCAAAACCCTTGGGGGCAGAGCAACAAGGATTTATTCACTATGTATCGAGGTGCTACCGCTGATAATGAATGCCCCTTAGTTGTGGATACTTCTACTCCTAGCTGTGGCGATTCTCGCTTTGGATGCTGGGTTTGCACTATGGTTAGTAAGGATAAGTCGATGGAGGCGATGATTCAGAACGACGAAGAAAAAGAGTGGATGCAGCCTCTATTGGATATCCGCAATGAGTTAGATGTTCCGGACGATCGCGATAAGAGAGATTTTAGGCGCATCTGGGGAGATGTGCAACTTTTTGAGCGCAATATTGATGGTAAAATTACTGTCGAACCAATTCCTGGCCCCTATACTAAAGAATGGCGGGAAAAATGGCTGAGGAAAGTTCTGGCTGCTCAAACAAAAATCCGCAAACACGGTCCCGAACAGATGGGCGACATTAATCTGATTACTCCAGAAGAACTTAGTGAAATTCGGCGGATATGGTTAGAAGAAAAACACGAATTTGATGATAGTTTGCCCAAAATTTATCGCGAAGTGACGGGTGAGCGTTTCCGAGATCCCCGCCCTGGTGCTGATAGTAGTCTACTGGGTAGCGATGAGTGGGCTGTGCTGGAAGAAATCTGTAATGGGGATGGGATGCATTTAGAATTGATGGCGAAGTTATTAGATACAGAACGCCAGTATCGGACAATGGCGCGTAGGAATGGGATATATGATGCCTTGGAGAAGTGCTTTCAAACCAGTTCCCGATCGCCAGAGGAAGCGATCGCTAATGCCCACTATAAGCGAGACTTGAAAAATGCTGCAGGTGAAGGTGATATTACCACTGTCAAACAGTTGACTTGGGCAAGCTTGAAATTTCAAGCTAAGGAAGCAGAAGATGATATTTCTTGAACTGGTACTACAAAACTTTGGACCCTATTTTGGGCGTCAAGTCATCAATCTCCGTCCAGCGAGTGATGATAATTCTTGCCCGATTATCCTAGTGGGTGGCATGAATGGTGGGGGTAAAACTACTCTGATGGATGCCATTCGCCTTGCCCTTTACGGACATCGCGCTCAGTGTTCCAACCGTGGCAACTTGAGTTATTCCGAATATCTCAGCCAGTCAGTTAATCGCCAAACTCCAGTTTATGAGGAAACTTGTATTGAATTGGCTTTTGAACATATCCTGAACAACGTTTCAGTAGAATTCCGCCTCAAAAGAACTTGGACAAAAAACCCTAAAGGTGCTAAGGATAACTTAGGCGTTTTGGTCGATGAATGGCCCGATACTGCCCTGGCAAAAACCTGGGATGAACGCATTGAAGATTTTCTACCTTTGGGAATCTCTAACCTGTTTCTCTTTGATGGCGAACAGGTGAGAGAATTAGCAGAACTGGATACCCCTCCACCCGTAGTGGTTGATGCGATTCGCTCACTTTTGGGGCTAGAACTAGCAGAACGCTTAGGAGTCGATCTCGATATTTTAGTCAACCGCAAGCGCAAAGCTATTGCTGATGTCCAGGAATTGGCAACTTTAGAGCAAATTGAACAAAAGCTACATCAGCAAAAAGACGAATACGAAGCAGCTAAAGTAGAGCTATCTAACCTGCAAAATAATTTGTCACAAGCTCAGGAGAAGCAGCGTGTCGCTTCTGAAAAATTCTTGTCCGAAGGTGGGAAAATTGCTGGGGAACGTAGCCAGTTAGAAAAACAGCTACTTGACTTAAGTGGGTTGGCTAAGCTTGCGCGTGACAACATGAGTAAAATAGCTGCCGAGGTTTTGCCTCTAGTTTTGATTACCCCCATACTTACTCAGGCACAAGCCCAAGGAGAAAAAGAAATCCACGGGCATTCGGCAAAAATAGCACGGGACGTTTTGCAAGAGCGAGATAAACGCCTGTTGGATTGCATCACTCAGTTGGGGTTACTATCTGAACAAGTTGAAAAAATTGAATTATTCCTCGCTCAAGAAAATCAACAACTAGAGTCAGAAGCTTCAGGGGATGAACCCTGGTTAGGGGCTGATAGTGAAATTATAAATCAGTTGGCTAATATTCTCAATCACTACTTACCAAGCCAGATAAAATTGTCTCAAGAGCAATTAGTTAATCTCAAAAATCACGAAGAAGAGATTACCACCACCGAGAGACAATTGGCTGCTGCGGCATCACCAGAAGTATATACCATGTTAGAAAATGCCGTCAGAAAGGCACAATTAGAACTTGCCGATGCTAAATCTGCCTACGAAACAGCAAAACGTCGTTGTGAAGAATTAAGTCATGGCATTGAAAAGGCGAAAAAAGAATTAGCCCGGTATAGTGAGCAAAACATCGATAGAAAGAATGATGAACATATTATTACTGCTGCGGCAAAAGTCCAAGAAACCCTGAAAATTTTCCGCGAAAAATTGACACTGAAAAAGCTGAATCAGTTAGAATTGGTTGTTACCGAGTATTTTCTTTATCTCCTGCACAAATCGGATTTAGTGCATCGGGTAGCAATTGATAGTAACAGTTTTAGTATTTCTATCTACGATTTTCAGGGGCAACCTGTACCTAAACATCGTCTATCGGCTGGAGAAAAACAACTGTTAGCTATTGCTTTTTTATGGGGATTAGCCCGGGTTTCAGGGCGGAATTTACCAGTAGCGATCGATACACCTCTAGGGCGTCTAGATTCCTCCCATCGCCAGAATTTAGTTGAGCTATACTTCCCGGCGGCTAGCCATCAGGTAATCCTGCTATCTACAGATACTGAGATTGGGAAAGTAGAAGTCGATCGCTTGCGGCAACTGCAATGTATTGGGCGTGAGTATTTACTTAAATACAACCCATCTGAACACCGGACAACCATAGAATCAGGCTATTTTTGGTAA
>CASBRB010000160.1 GCA_949127975.1 Oscillatoriales cyanobacterium PMM_0019
TGCCAGTTCGGTGGCTGGGTATCTGGCAATGGGTGAGGTGGGAGATTGAACCATAAGTTGAGGCAATTGCCTGTTGAGGGGCAAGACTTTAATGTAAGCCTATTTTAAGAATAGTATAACAAACAAAGCTGCATTTACTCTAATTGGCAATATTTGCGTTCGCTTTCTAACTGTGGTTCTTGCCAGGAAAAAACAAAATGGCTCACTGAGTTAATTTGCGGTGCCATGCGGTGGATAGCTGCCATTTGGACTTCTAATGGTGGATGATTATTCCAGGATTGTCCCCATATTCCTGCAAGTGATACATTCAATTGCCTGTTGGGAGACGCTCGGTACAACACCTGCTTGACTTCATCTTCGATACAACTTGTGTTGCCACAACTGCTGTAGGTCATAAAATACCAATCCATTGGAGTGGGAAATTTTTCCCAAGCTTGTAGTCGGGAATCAAAGCCAGTTTGACCAGAATTTTGTTTGACTTTGTTAGCATCTGGGAAAAACACTGCCCCGACTTTGATCCCTTGCTGCTGCGCGGGTAGTATGGCAAGGTTAACAAAATCCAGAATCCCTTGCACGGCGTGGGCGAGGCAGAGCTGCCACAAATCCCATTGCAGCAGAGGTTGACGCGCTTGCGCTCCTGAAAGCATTTCTGAAGCCGTTGGATTACGACCTTGCCAGAGGGGCGATCCTTCTTGGGGGTAGAGTTTATCTATGGCTTCTATGTCTTTGGCGGTAATGAATCCATTGAGCAAAAATCGGTTAATCAGCTCCCGGCCTTTGTTGTTCATCGCCCTGTTGAATAGGGCGGCTCGTGCTGCATCACCGTAAATCCATAAATCTTGTACTTTGCTAACCACAGCTTCACTTCCCATACCTCGTGGATAGCGAACGTAGTCCAACAAAATTCCGTCTGGGTGCCGTTTTACTACCTCTTGCACCAGCCGATAGTAGTCGATTTTTGCTTGCTGGTTGTAGGGATCGACAAAAGCTTGGACACCTTCTGGTATTTTCACTTCAGCTAGTTTATTGTAGCCGTTGCGGGCTACCACCGATTCCCGTTCTGGGCGTAAGGAGTAATTGTAGCCGAAGTTTATGGTATACATCCAGGCATACACTTGCAGCCCGCGCTCATGCCCTTTTTGAATCACTTGGGCTAGCAGATCTATATTTTCATATCCGGGCGATCGCACTACACTTGGCCAGGGTGTGGGATTGTCTGACTGTGGCAGTAGCACCTGCCCATTATTACCAAAGACTTCGACATTGATTTGGTTGTAGCCGCGATTAACAATTCGATCGAGAACTTCATCCAAAACTCCGGGGCGAAGATCGCAGGGATACAGTCGCAGCCAGATCCCTTCGTGAGGAGGCCAATTTTGGCTATGGCACTGAATAGATTCCTCCGCATGTTGCTTTACCAAGGTTTTGTAGTTTGTCTGAAAGTCTGAGTCGCCTTTCAAAGAGCCCTTAAGTAAGTTTTCTTTTTCCGATCGAGCTTCTGGAGACAATTGGCAATATGCCTTAGTTTCAGCAAAGGCAGGGTAGGTAAACAAGCACTGACTCACCAAGCTGCTACTGCTAATTAGCGCGGCTATTAAACGGCGATAGAAGAAACGCTGTCCATGCTGCGGCTTATGTAGTGGTGGTAGGGCTTTTGAGTTACTTTTATCGGTTAGCCAGAAGGCTACCAAACTCTTTAATTGCGCCACGTCGATCGCACTGTTAGACATATCTGTACAATTAATCCCATAAAAAATAAGGATTTGAGCAATCAAACCCTTATCGGTTAGTGCTGAAGCCTTTATGTTCAAGCTTCTCGATTCAGGGCGTTTTCTATCTGTGTGAACTGCTGCTCTAAACGATTTTTCAGTTTTTCTGGTACAGGGCGGTTGGGGTAGGAACTGTAATGTCCAGCCAGATTATTCAAAGCTGTGCGCAGATTGGTATATGAACTCAGCTTACTTAAAGAGTCGTTTCGGCGGTAGCGAGAGGCAAAATCATTTATATCTTGACGCGCTTCAGCCTGTGCCGCCGCCTTAGAAGGCGAATCTTCTGGCAATTCAATTGCTGTTCTCAAGCTCTGCACTAAACTCAAGGCATCTTGGCGATAATCCCCAGTCATGTTCATTGAACTGCTAGAGGAACAGCCCATTAAGCCAATCACAACAACCAAAACAAGGGCGATTAGGCGTGAAAAGTAGCGATTCATAAGGATAATTCAGAAATAGCAATTTTTTATCCTATCCTGAATTTGTCGTATATGGAGCGCCAAGTTTTGCTTTTTAACCGAAACGACCACTGATATATTCCTGTGTTGCTTGCTCTTGGGGATTTTGGAAGATCACTTCAGTTCGGTTATACTCTACCAAGTGACCGATTCGTCCTCCCTTTTCTGTTGTCTGGACGTTGAAAAAGGCTGTCATATCAGCCACTCGCGAAGCTTGCTGCATATTGTGGGTGACGATGACAATGGTGTATTGCTCCTTGAGCTGGTGGATTAATTCTTCAATACGCAGTGTCGATATCGGATCTAGGGCGGAGCATGGTTCATCCATTAATACTACATCAGGCTGCACTGCGATCGCACGGGCAATACATAACCGCTGCTGTTGCCCACCTGAAAGGGATAAGCCACTTTCATTGAGCTTATCTTTAACTTCATCCCACAAGGCTGATTTCCTGATCGATCGCTCCACCAATTCATCCATATCGCCCTTGTAGCCATTCAGACGTGGTCCAAAGGCTATATTGTCATAAATCGACTTCGGGAAGGGATTGGGTTTTTGGAACACCATCCCGATGCGACGCCGCACTTCTACAGGATCGATTTCTGGGGCATATAGGGGTTGACCATAGTAAGTTATTGTACCCTCAGCTCGAAAATTCTTAATCAGGTCATTCATCCGGTTATAGCAACGCAGCAATGTACTCTTGCCACAACCGGAAGGACCAATGAAAGCCGTTACACAGTTTTTAAGAATGTCAAGCTTAACATTCTGTAGCGCTAAAAAATTGCCGTAGTAGACATTCAGGTTTTCTGCGCTTAATACTGCTTGAGTTTGATTGGCTTGTTTTTTGTCCAACAGCATAAAAAATGGGTATAGCGTTTTTGATTCAAGTTTACTCAATAGACTCTGCGAGCCGTTGCCAAGCGAGAAAGCACACTGGTAATTAGAACCAGTAACACCAGGATTACAGAAGCAGCCCAGGCGAGTTCCTGCTGATTTTGATACGGAACTGTAGCAAAATTGTAGACCAAAACAGCTAGTGAAGCTGTAGGATCGAGTAGTCTATTCTTAAAGTTTGGCCAATCCTGGCTAAATAGTGCGGTAAACAATAATGGCGCTGTTTCACCAGCAGCACGGGCAACTGCTAACGTTGTTCCGGTGACAATTGCTGGAAGTGCTGCTGGCAACACCACTTTTGAAACGGTTTGGAAATTTGTGGCTCCCAGCCCTACAGACGCTTGTCTGATTTCTGCTGGCACTAACTTTAGCGCTTCTTCTGTGGCACGGACAACAATGGGCAACATTAATATAGATAAAGCAAAACCTCCCGCCCATGCTGAATATGTGTGCAGGGTAATAACGACTACCCCATAAGCGAAGACACCCACGATAATCGAGGGAACGCCACTCAGCACATTAGTTGCAAACCGAATCCAGGCGGCAATGTTACCAGTGCTATATTCCGACAAATAAATTGCTGACATGATGCCAAACGGAATGCTAATTGCTGAACCAATCCCCACCATCAGCAGTGTTCCCACTACAGCATTGCCGAAACCTCCCGTGGGGTCGTTTGGCGGTGGCGGCAGTTGGGTAAATACGCTGAAGTTAATTTTACTGGCACCTTGAATAATCACGTAGCCCAACACAGCCAACAACGGTATGATAGCGAGCGCCGCACAAACAAATGCCAACCCTGTCATCCCCATGCTAAATAAAGTTCGGGGCGAAAGAGTGCGCTTCATACTACTGTCCACATCTTGATAATCTGGACGCTCTGGAGGATTCAATGTCATAGTTTTTGGCTTTTCTAGGTTAGATTTGCTGGAATTTCCGTACCAGTAACTCAGCTAGGATATTTATCACAAATGTTAGGAAAAACAACACCAACGCCGCATACATCAGTGCTGCTACTTGCAAACCACTTGCTTCTCCAAATTGGTTAGCCAATAGGGAAGCAATCGTATTTGCGGGAGCCAATATTGAAAAACTGACTGCGTTGGAATTCCCAATCAACATGGTAACAGCCATTGTTTCTCCCAATGCTCTACCCAACGCCAACATTACCGCACCCACAATCCCCGAAAAAGCTGCCGGTAGTAGCACTTTAAAAATTGCCTCCCAGCGGGTGGCTCCCAGTGCCAACGCCCCCTGCCGCAACTCACGGGGTAGAGAAATCAAGGCATCGCGAGAAATTGCCGATATTGTTGGTAAAATCATGATTGCCAGCACTATCGCTGCTGGTAACATCCCTCGCCCCTCAAACTCGGTGCTAAAAAGCGGCACCCAACCTAAATTAGTGTGCAGCCATTCGGCAAAACCTTTTAATAACGGCACTAGGACAAAAATACCCCATAATCCATATACCACACTGGGAATAGCTGCCAATAGTTCTACCAGAAAAACCACTACCATCCCTAAGCGTGGCGGTAAATATTCTTCACTAAGGAATAGTGACACTCCTAGACTGATGGGAAGCGCGATCGTTAAGGCTATCAGGGAACTGATAAAAGTTCCATATATTTGGGGAAGCGCTCCGTAGCTATCATGAACAGGGTCCCAATTGGAATCCGTGATAAACCCAGGACCAAACCGTGCTATTGCAGGAGCTGCTTGCAATGCCACAATTGCGGTAATCAAGATTAAGATGCCAGCAACCCCGAAGGCAAAAATCTTTGTCAGCAAGATAAAGCCGCGATCGAGCGATCGCTCCATTTCTGATGGTGGTTTGATCAAGGCTGGGTTATTTGTGGCTGATGAACTCATTGTTAACCTTTACTTAACTTTGTTTCAACAAATGTTTATATTTTTACCAAAATATCATACCTAAATGCTGATGACGACGGTCTAGCTTAATACAAGAAAACGCCTGCTAAATGAAAGGTGGTCAGTAGAATTATCATAATTTTACACTAAAGAAGGTCAAAGTGCTGGTTTTTTGATAAAATGCCATATGTTTAAGTAAATGTCATCATTAGGGCTTTCCGTGGTTCAAACAGCGCTGTCAACTTCCATTGAACAATCTACCGCTGATACTTCTAGCCTTACCCCAGAGTTTTTGAGAGAGTGGCTAGACAACCTGACTGAGCGAATTATTGCTGGTGAGATGTTTAGTCGAGAAGAAGCTCTCGCACTTACCCAGATTGAAGGCGAAGCCAATATTTTACTACTGTGCGACGCAGCCGATCGGGTACGCCAAGCCTGCTGTGGTAATATAGTAGACTTGTGCAGCATTGTCAATATCAAATCTGGTAACTGCTCAGAAAACTGTAGCTTCTGCGCCCAGTCTGCTCACCATCCAGGTAAAGACTCGCCGATATATGGACTCAAGTCTACAGAAGAAATTCTAGCTCAAGCCAAAGCAGCCGCTGCCGCTGGAGCTCGCAGGTTTTGCCTAGTCAGTCAAGGACGTGGCATTAAATATAATAGTCCCAAATCGGCAGAATTTGAACAAATTTTGGCAACAGTGCGACAAATTACCGCCGAAACCAATATTAAGCCCTGCTGTGCCCTAGGAGAGGTGACTCTAGAACAAGCCCAAGCACTAAAAGATGCTGGTGTGACGCGCTATAACCATAACCTAGAGGCGTCGGAAAACTTTTTCCCGCAGATAGTGACAACTCATACTTGGCGCGATCGCGTTCAGACAATCAAAAACCTCAAGCAAGCCGGAATGCAAGCCTGCACTGGCGGTATTATCGGTATGGGCGAAAGCTGGTCCGATCGCATAGATCTGGCTTTGGCACTCCGGGAGTTGGAAGTGGAATCAGTACCGTTGAACCTGCTTAACTCCAGAGCAGGGACACCCCTGGAAGAACGCCCTAAACTAGATCCTTATGAAGCACTTCATGCGATCGCTATTTTCCGACTGCTCTTACCAAAGCAAATCCTCCGTTATGCTGGTGGTAGAGAGGCTGTGATGGGGGAACTACAAGCTTTGGGTCTAAAAGCTGGCATTAATGCCATGCTCATAGGACATTATCTGACTACACTAGGACAACCACCAGAGCAAGATCATGCTATGCTCAATTCCCTAGGACTTACTGGCGGCGAAGCCCCCATTCCTGGTGCTTGACTAAATTTCAGAAAATCTGGACATTTCCAGAAAAACCTGCTACTATGGAGTAGTAGGTGAGTTTGGGAAGGAGATGCCAAAGGAATATGTCAGTTCGCGGGAAGCCACAAGAAGCCTGGGGGTGTCAGAACGGACACTCAGACGTTGGGAAGAACAAGGATTTATTGAAGCAATCCGCACTTCAGGAGGACATCGCAGGTACAACGTTAACGGTTACACAACTAAGTCTGCCAGGACTAGGGCTACCATCCTCTATGCCCGTGTCTCGTCACAAAAACAAAGGGAAGACTTGCAGCGTCAGTGTGAGTATCTCCAATCTAGATATCCTGAAGCAGAGCTTATCTCAGAAATTGGAGGCGGACTTAATTACAAACGAAAGAAAATGCTTGCCGTATTGGAACGGGTCATGTCAGGAGATGTCGAACGTATTGTGGTCGCATATTCGGACAGACTCTTACGATTTGGCTTTGATTTGTTCGACTGGTTCTGTACCAAACACTCTTGTGAAATCGTGGTTCTCAACCAAGTTAAATTATCTCCCGAACGGGAATTGGTTGAAGACATTCTTGCCATACTCCACTGTTTCAGCGCCAGATTATACGGACTCAGAAAGTATAAGTCTGAAATCACTCAAGATAAGAGTTTATCCGCAGGCTCAACTTCATCTGATATGGAAACAGTGGTTAGCGGCGAGTAGATATTGCTATAACCAGGCAATTGAGTATCAACGTAAGAATGGGTTCATTAGCAAGAGTGAGTTGCGGAAAGCTGTATTAGCTGATGTGCCTGATTGGGTAAAAGATACACCATACTCGCTCAGGGTATTTGCAGTTTATGATGCTAAGGAGGCGTTTGATGCTTCGCGCAAAAAGGGGACGGCACAACATGAAGCAGGAAAGTTTAGGTCTATTAGAGACAGAATACAGTCAATCAAGTTTAGACAGGAGGATTACAGCAACGGTACTTGGTTTCCAACCTTGATTAAGGGAATGAGCTTTTACCCAGCAGAACCATTGCCTGTAAAGGATGTTGAGTACCAAGAAAAGCAAAAAGATGGAACGTATAAGACCAGGATAAGGAAACAAAGTTGGGGAAGAGAAACGCAACTTGTATATGACAAGAAACGTTGGTTTGCTGTATTTACAGAAGAATTCACTTCTGAGAAATCCAACAGCCAGAAACTAATTGCCCTTGACCCCGGGGTAAGAACCTTTATGACTGGGTTTGATGGGGAAAGGTTTGTAGAGATTGGCAACTCTGATGTTGCTAGAATATACAGACTGTGTAACCATGTAGACAAGTTGATTTCAAGCCAATCAAAATTAAAGGGACGCAAGCATAAACATCAACGCCAAAAAGTTCAACGTAAGATTGACAGGATGTTAACCCGCATCCGTAATTTGGTTGATGAGGTTCATAAAAAAACTGCAGCTTGGTTGACGAGGGAATATCGGTTAATATTCCTACCCACTTTTGAGACATCCCAAATGGTTGCCAAGAATGGGAAAAAGAAACGGAAGATTAACACCAAGACAGTAAGACAGATGCTAGTGTGGGCACATTACAGGTTCAAACAGACGCTCAAATTCCACGCCTTAAAACGTGGTTGTCATGTGGTTGATGTAACAGAAGAATATACATCAAAAACCTGTACTAATTGCGGTCACGTTCATCAAAAACTTGGTGGTTCTAAAGTGTTCAAATGTCCACAGTGTGGACATTTAATGCCTAGAGACTACAATGGCGCTTTAGGGATATTCCTTAAGGCATTGCGAGATATCGCCGGACTGGACGGTTTTACCGATTCAGTATCGCTATGTCCGGTTTCCTCCGGGAATGTCCGGGTTTGACATATCTGATTATTCAACGAACGGATGACCAATGACCGCTCCCCATGAACTATTGTGGGCAATAATGGGCTTATTGCTCACAATTGGTGGCAACTTTGTGGAAGCCTATATTACTAACTTTCCTTGGAGTTGGGGTCAGCAAGGGCTTCAGACTTACTCCCTAGGCGTTACCTATCAAATTGGTGCCGTACTACTTGTTGGCTGTTTGGGCGGTAAAAATGCTGGTGCCCTCTCCCAAATCGCTTATTTAGTTATCGGTCTAATCTGGTTCCCAGTCTTTTACCAGGGTGGTGGTTTTGGCTACATCACACAGCCCTCCTTTGGATATTTACTTGGCTTTATTCCGGGAGCTTGGATTTGTGGCTATCTCGCCTTTCGACGACCACCGCGACTGGAATTTCTCGCATTAAGTTGTGTGTGTGGCTTGCTGAGTATCCATATTATCGGCTTGAGCTTCCTGATTCTCTCCCAATTTTTTAGCTGGGCAGGCACAGGGGCAATGCCACTATTGCTAGCGTTCTTGAAGTACTCCTTCTATCCTTTGCCTGGGCAACTGGTGATTGTTTGTGCCGTTACGGTGGTTGCCTTTACCCTGCGGCAAGTGATGTTTTATTAAAGAAGCTAGCTAGATGAAGTTCAAAAATTACTTTTTTTGGATTGCTGCTTTTGTCAGTCTGATTTTGGATCAATTGACCAAATCCTGGGTGGTAAAAAACTTCCACCTGAACGAAAGTTGGCCTTTATTGCCAGGAGTGTTCCACTTTACCTATATTACGAACACTGGCGCAGCTTTTAGTTTGTTTAGTCAAGGGGGCGGCTGGTTACGCTGGCTGTCTTTGGCAGTAAGTCTCGGCTTGATAGCGCTGGCTTTGTTTGGCCCCCTCTTGGGCCGCTGGGAGCAAATAGGCTATGGCTCGATCTTGGGAGGAGCTTTGGGTAATGGGATTGACCGATTTATCGATGGTAGGGTTGTCGATTTTCTGGATTTTCGGCTGATTCATTTTGCGGTATTTAATCTGGCAGATGTGTTTATTAATGTAGGTATTGTCTGCCTGCTAATCGCTAGCCTTCAAAAAATCTCGACATCCGATCGTCCGCATCACCGATAGCCGAGCCATTACAGCGATCGGCCCTGCTAAACGATTAGAATAGTTTCGTGCCCAACTCTGGTTTAACTTAGATACCGACTGATTTAACATAACTCCCCGGCGTCGATAACGCATGACTCCTCCCCAGCCACAACGCCCACCAAAAACACTGCTAGGTCAACTGACTCAGGCAGTACAGACAATTCAAGCCAAGGTTAATTTTTCTCAACTGGCGCTGAAACCCAATGCCAAAGTGCCAGAACTCTTGGTGCAGGATGCCGATGCTCCCAAGGCAGACGTTTTTCCCCTGTTAGGCGATCGCTACATCCTGGGACGCAGTTCTAAAACCTGCGATATTGTGGTGCGTAACCCAGTGGTAAGTCAGATTCACCTGTCTTTAAGCAGATTCGGGCGTCGCGGTCAGAATTTTATTCTGAAAGACGAAAACTCCACTAACGGCATTTATTTGGGCAGACGCCGCATCCACTCGCTGCCGCTGCGTCACGGTGACGTTCTTACCCTAGGGCCACCGGAACTGGCGGCGGCTGTCCGGCTTCAGTATGTCGATCCACCCCCCTGGTATATCCAAGTTCTTCGTTACTGCCTCTATGGTGTTGGTGGAGTAACGGCTTTGGTAACGTTGCTGGTGTTGGTGGAAGCGTCGAAATTTCCAGTGCGACCTTTGCCAGATACTACCGGACCAGTGGTTGTATATGCGGATGACTTGGAAACGCCCCTGCGTCCTCCTCGTAGTGAGGCTCACATAGATATGAAGCGGTTATCTGACTTTTCTCCTTTCTTGCCAAAAGCGTTGATCGCTTCGGAAGATAGCCGCTTCTACTGGCACCTCGGTGTCGATCCTTGGGGAACTTTGCGGGCGATATTGATTAATACCAAAAAAGGTCAAATTCGTCAAGGG
This sequence comes from Oscillatoriales cyanobacterium PMM_0019, assembly GCA_949127975.1. Classification (GTDB taxonomy): domain Bacteria; phylum Cyanobacteriota; class Cyanobacteriia; order Cyanobacteriales; family CASBRB01; genus CASBRB01. The sequence goes on from CASBRB010000160.1 coordinate 10,161, forward strand.
GGTAGCACGATAACACAGCAGGTAGCTAGGAGTGTGTTTCGCAAGGAAGTTGGGACTGAAGACAGTATCAGTCGGAAACTGCGGGAAGCTGTAGTTGCTCTGAAGTTAGAAACATATTATAGCAAAAATCAGATCCTGCTCACTTATTTGAATCGGGTTTTCCTCGGAGCAGATACTTATGGTTTTGAAGATGCGGCACGGCAATACTTTGGCAAGTCGGCTCACGACCTGACACTTTCTGAATCGGCGACTTTAGTGGGAATTCTACCAGCGCCTAATCTATTCAATCCTTGTCAGAATTACCAAAAGGCTCTGGAACGGCGTAATCTGGTGATTGGTCGGATGATATCTCAGGGTGTGATTAATGAGGCAGACGCTAGAGAAGCAAGGCGATCGCGTATTGAAGTTAATTCCAAAGCTTGTGTAGCGAATACCAATACCAAGGCACCCTATTTGTATGCTTATGTTTTTGACGAACTGCGGCAGGTACTGGGAGACGAATTAGCTAAGGAAGGCGACTTTATCATCCAAACCAGTCTGAATTTGGATATGCAGCAGAAGGCGGAAACATCTCTGGGCAAATATGTCCGCACTGCCGGAGCAAGCTATCGATTTTCCCAAGGAGCGTTGGTGACGTTAGACTCCAGCACCGGAGAAATCCGTGCCCTGGTAGGCGGAATAGACTACCAAAAAAGTCAGTTTAATCGTGCCACTGATGCTCAGCGACAGCCGGGATCTTCTTTTAAGTTATTTACCTACACTGCTGCCATAGAACAAGGTATACCGCCGGGAAAGTCCTATTCCTGCGATCCGCTTCGGTGGCAGGGTCAAACCTTTAAAGGCTGCGATCACGGTGCTAGTGGCAGTACTGATATGTACACTGGCTTTGCCCTTTCGGAAAATGTGATCGCTTTGCGGGTTGCTCAGGATGTCGGTTTAAACAAAGTAGTGGATATGGCACAAAGACTGGGAATCAAGTCTAAACTTAATCCTGTACCCGGTCTAGTGCTTGGGCAAAGCGAAGTCAACGCTTTGGAAATCACTGGTTCCTATGGTGCGATCGCTACTCGTGGCGTCTGGCACCGTCCCCATGCCATCAAGCGTATTTTTGATAGTAGCTCGTGTCGCGATCGATCTCAACCTCAAACCTGCCGCTTAATTTATTCAACCGAGCAGGACGGCAATATTAAGAAGAACGTGCTGCGATCGGGAGTGGCAGACACCATGATAA
>CASBRB010000161.1 GCA_949127975.1 Oscillatoriales cyanobacterium PMM_0019
CCCCTAGAAACCGCTATATGTAGAGGCAGTGCTACAATACTGTGGAATCTACTTGCTTAGTAACGGGTAGTAGTACGAGTCGGCTCGTCGGTTGAGGTGTAAGTTCTGGTTACTTGATTTTTAGGGGCAGCCAAACCAGCCAAACCTAGTAAGCCAAGCAAGCCTAACCAGCCCCAATCAAAACCGCGATCGTCGTTTGTGTTAGCGGCATTACCTGTGTTAGTAGTTTTATCTACAGTAGAGGGATTTGAACCCGCTCCAGTTCCCGTACCGCTTCCAGTGCTGGATTGAGCATAACTGGGCATAGTTAAGGGTAATAGAGCTAAACCCGTACTGAGAACGGCAGCACTAACAACTTTCGACAAATCAGAGCGTTTCATATTCTAAGTTTCTCCTTCTATTCTAATTTTTGAAAAATTGGCGATGCGAAGAACTAAATATCTTGAGGAACTGCTAGTAGCGGAACTACTTAAACAACCACTACACATAACTTTATTGATTTTCAACAGATAAGAAATCAGTCTGTGGCTATAAAGTTAGCGTACTGTAACCTCTTACTGGAGACGTAGATGCTGCAATTTATCCATTGGTTTTCTTAGTGCTAGAATTTCAGGACTTACGCAGCTAACAATCATAGCGATCGCGCCATCTAACAAAGGCGATCAGGACTTACGCACACTGGGCACACTGGGCACACACAGGGGGTTTGCCCCTACGAACCCGCTATATATAGGCAGTGCGTAAGTCCTGGTGATATTCTGGTTTCTAGCTCTAGAAAAAACAATTGTCTCAGTCTTTACTACGGTTAAAAAAAATTTGGTCATCCCTGAAACCCTACCTGCGTTGGGTAATCGTCGGTGCAACACTGTTTTTTTTGGCTAAGGTACTTAAAGATCACCTTGCCGAAGTTGCTACCATCACCATCAATCTGGCAGGATGGATAAAGTTGGCTCTAGCACTTGCCGTCACTTTAGCTGCTCATACTTGGGCGGGCTGGGTGTGGAGTACGATATTACGCGAGTTCAATCAACCCGTTAATCGCTCCTGGGCTATCAAGGTTTATCTGAAAACCAACCTTGCCAAGTATTTACCGGGTAACGTCTGGCACTATTATGGTCGCATCTCGGCAGTCACAGAAGCAGGGGTGGCTCTCAATGCAGCCACTTTGAGCGTCTTGCTCGAACCCTTACTAATGATGACGGCAGCTTTAATAATAACCTTAAGTGGCAGTTTTCCAACTTTTGGTAGAGGCTGGCAAGTTCTGAGTTTGGCTGTTGTTTGCCTAGGGATTCATCCCCGGTTTTTGAATTCGCTGATGCAACTTTTAAGCCGATTCAAGGGAAAAGCAACCAACACAGGTGTTTTTCAGATTAAACACTATTTGCTGTTGCCTTTGTTGGGAGAACTAGGATTTTTGGGGCTGCGCGGCACTGGGTTTTTGTTAGCTCTGTTAGCACTAACTCAGGTAAATCTTAGTCAAATCCCCCAGTTGCTGAGTACGTTTAGTCTGGCATGGCTGTTGGGTTTGGTTGTCCCTGGGGCACCGGGAGGAATAGGGGTTTTTGAAGCGACTATCACGGTGCTTCTAGATAAACAGTTTTCTCCCGGCTTGCTCCTCAGTGTTGTTGCCCTATTCCGGGTGGTGAGTATTGTAGCGGAAGTTATAGCAGCACTTGTGGCAAGTTTACTCCTGACTCCTGACTCCTGACTCCTGACTTCTGCTACATCACTTAATTTTACCCAATTTCAGTTGTGAAAAGATGCGGTATGCCTCCAGGGTTTCATCAGAAAGCTCATCGGATGTATCCTGGTGCATCTTAATCAAATTATATTCAACGTTTTCGGCATAAATAGCCAAAGTAATGTTGAAAATTTCCATAAACTTAATCATCCATTGACACTCTGATTCAGGATATTGCCTATAATATTCTATTAAAACGGCTATGCAACTTTCCAAATGCGGACGAGCATTTCTACAAATCAAAATTATTTTTAGCAGCACACTTACTAAGTTGAGGGGACTACCTTCAGAAATTAATAGAATAAATAATGAAGACGGTTCCTGCTTATTTTCTGTAGTTACGTATTCAATAACCCGGTTACACGTTCTTAGCAGCAAAGCATCGTCCACAATTTTTTCATGATAATCTTCATATAAAGCGTCTAGTTTCTCAGATAGCTTGCCTTTAAAAAGCCTGACAGCTTTTTTATTAATAATAGAAAAAAAGATATAGTTTTTTAAATTTTCTTTAAACTCTTTATAATAAAAGCCTTTGGTTTCGGTTATAAATATATTGGCTAAGCTTGGATAGCTAAATGTACCGCGTTTGGCCACAAGCCGCTTGATAATACCTAGAACATCATCCCCTAGACTGGTGGGGTTTTTGGGCATATTATCGGTACAGGAAGGGGACTGGGAACGCGCTACATACATCGCTAGGTCAACTTTGAACCGCTCTTTTATTTTTTGCGACAGCGCTCTAGCCGCCTCGCGCTGTTCTTGAGAATTCTTAAGATCGATATATTGAGGAACTAACAGATAAGACGTATATCGCTCACTCCAATGAATTTGAGCGTTTTCTTCGTATCTAGCAGCAAATATTTTGATTTCTTGAAAATCCTTACTGCTAATAAAAGCTCCCAGCCATTTATTCAGGCGAATTAAACTTGGAGAAAGGGTTTTTCTTCTAAAATTTAACTCGCTAAAAAGTGCTGTTAACTCTGTAATATATTTGTATTGCCTATAATTTTCCCAGTTATTTATCAAAATGTAACAACAGCGTTTTAGGGTTCGGTAAAATTCTATTTCATCATTGTTCCATATAATGTCAGATAATTCTTTTAAAACTTCTACATTCAGGTTGTTAGGTTCATAATCAATAAATAAATGCTTAAATTCCAGTAAAACTTTCTCTGGAGCCCATTCTGTAACAAGCTTCAGTAAAAAGCGATAGATTTGTTCCTGAGATTTGTGAATATCTAGCTGTTTAGAGCTAAACTTTATCACAGGCTCAGGATTATTTGATATAACATCCATTTATAGAACTCTCCCAGTGTCAGACTACTATCAATCTTGTGACTGAGACTTAATCCGATCGATTTCCTGTTGTAGCTCCTCCATTTGACGTTGCAGTGTTTCCACCTCTGATGGTGATGTTTCCGAGTTAACGTTAACTGCACCCTGTGCTGTCGCCCGACGATAATTGCCTTGGCGAATCTGGCGATATTCGTCTGAATCCGCCCACTCTTGTAAGTAGTGCAGGCGTTCGACTGGGAAAGGATGGCTCAGGAGAATGCCTTGAGAGCCATTATAAGCTAAAAACTTATATACTTGATTTAAACTATCCCGATCGAGTTCCCGATATTTTTCTGATTGACGGATAAACTCATCCAGGCTGCATTCGTGAGCATATTTGATACTGCCGCCAGCCAGTTTCATCATCGCCTGCATTACTGGTTGTAAATCGTCCATTACCAGGAAAGCAGCTCTGTCAGATGAAAGTTCGGCTTTGCGCCGCCATTCATAAAATGCGAAAATTAAGCCACTGCTGACAAGGTTACCTAAGCCAAATGTCAGCTCCCCTAACATAGAAGCAGCGCTCATTATCCACATTGCCATCTGAATCAGAATGGTGTGGCCGCATTTGATGTGTCCTAATTCATGAGCCAGCACTGAGCGAATTTCGGCTTCACTGAGTAAATCTAATAAACCACTATTGATAACTATATAAGGTTGCTCTTGTCCTAAAGCATAGCTGTTAGCTTGTGGGTTTTGACTGACAAACAAAGTTGGTTCTGGAGCCATGTCTAAATCCCGCACGCAGTCCCTAAACATGCGGTAGATGCTGGCATATTGGCGCGGTCCGACTTGGATGCTGTTGCCTATCAAATACACTAACTGGGGACGCTCATAAACAAATTCCACAAACTTACGGGCGACAATATCGAATCCAGGGACGCTACGTAAAGCTTGCTCGGCTTGTCTGTCGAGTGGGTGTCTGAAAGCTTCGCTAGAAATTCCGGGGTAGGTAGGCATAATGATGTTGGTGAGAGCGAAGAAAAAAGAGATATCCTAAAATGACATTCTCCCCCACCAAATCAAAGATTATGGTAGGGGTTCCCCAAATCACTTTGAGGTTTTCCTGGTTTTTCCCTATATTAAGCTGAATAGACTTCGTTAGGGCACTTCAGTTCAATGCCTCCCAAGGAGCATAGCGATTACTATAGTAAGCCAAAATTTGCTCTACTCGTTCTCTAGCAGTTGCATCGGCTGCTGTGGAAAACTGAATCCATAAGCTACCAACCTGGCTTTCATTGTAATCGAACTGCTGAGACTGTTGGGGAATTAGGCCGGTTTCCACCCCCTCAACTTGCTGCAAATGGGCAGCGACCTCACGATACACTGCTAAAGGCAAGCTTTTGCAACAAAGGAGCTCGATATCCTTACCTTCAATTAACTTGGGCACGCTAGCGACTCCTACAAGTACTTTTTAGGTTGAGGAGATGTATTTACGCTTAGGGGCGGCTGTCCGTCCTTACGGCATACCCACCGTGGGCGTTCTAGGTTTTGTTTCCCCAACCGGTCTGCGAACCTCAATTCCATATTGCTCTAAAACTACCACAGGTGTGCCAGGTGTGTCAGCCGGATTCATTTCAATCCGTTTTACTAGCACCATCCCATCACCGAAACGAGCGCCTACCTTGACATAGCGACTGACTGTTTCATTCGGTAGTTTCACAATCGCCTGGGTGACATCACCAACTTGAACCACACCCGTTATTTCGGTGTTTTTTGCCAGTTCTGGTTCTGGTAGCCCAGGCAGTTGGGGAATAAAAGTGGGAGTAGGAATAACCGGAAGCGTCGGGGGAGTGCTAGGTGCTGCTGTAGTAAGTGGCGAACTGGGATTACCTACTCTGGGTGTCCCAACAGCAGCACCGATATTACCCGCCGCATTAGCTCCCGATCGGTTACTGGGACGAGCCGCTGTGCTGGGCTTAGGTGACGCACTGGGGCGAGCCGCTGTGCTAGGCTTAGGTGACGCACTGGGGCGAGCCGCTGTGCTGGGCTTAGGTGACGCACTGGGGCGAGCCGCTGTGCTAGGCTTCTTTGACGCACTGGGACGAGCCGCTGTGCTGGGCTTCTTTGACGCACTGGGATGAGCCGCTGTGCTGGGCTTAGGTGACGAATTTGGATTCTGGGCGCAGTTTCCTCTTGGGGGTGAACTGGCATGAGGGGTATGGTTTGCTTGAGCCTGAGGTCTGCTATTAGCTGTACCACGGTTAGGCGCAGTCGAGCTAGGATGCTGGGCACAGCTTACTTTAGGTGGTGGATTGGGATGAGGCTTACTGTTTGGCTTAGTTGGAGAAGTGGGATTAACGGCAATACTGTCTGTGGGCGGTAAATTAGCAGTTGCGGGACTGGGGTCTACAAATACTGGACCGATGCTAGCAACTAGGGTTCCTCCCATCTGCTCTATCCGGCTTAAGGCAGTATCTGGCTGGTTATTAATTGAAGCAGTAGTTGTCCCTAGTAACGAACCGATGCTTGCGACACTACGCACCTCTGGGGGCGAAATAGGACTATCGGGCCTCGCTTCTCCAGGCAGTGTACCCAGCCCACGCAAAATCGGTTGTTTAGGCTGTGTCTGGGGACTTGGGGCAGGGTTTGGCTTAGGCTGTGTCTTAGAAGTTGGCGCAGGGCTTGGCTTAGGCTGTGCCTTAGAAGTTGGGGCTGGGTTTGGTGACTGCGTTGCCTGAGGGCTTGGGGTAGGGCGGGCAGCACTGGGAGTCACGCTAGGCGATGGCAGCGGAGTGCTCGATGCTATTGGTGTAGGAGATGTGGTAGCCGAAGCCGTCGGGGTAGGCGAAGGGGAAAACTTGACAATCGGCTGTACTGGAACCAAGGCAAAGGGGTCTGGTCGCCCTTTTTGCAATTCTTTGACTCGTTCATCCGGGTTAGTGGATTGAATCAAGCCGGAAACGGCTGTGACTGGAATTTTAGCCAGCGTTTCCGGCTGTTTACCCGCTACCACTTGAGTGGGAAAAGTCTGCTTTGGAGCCAATGGTGCCGATGCCACAGGAGATGTGGTAGGAGTGGGCGTACTGCCACTTTGATTACCATCTCCACCTGAAGTACAGCCCCCTGTCAAAAAAACCAGCATTCCCAAGAACGCCATCGAAAATGAAAGTCGATGCATAACCACTTCACCAACGTAATACCAGAATTTACTACC
>CASBRB010000162.1 GCA_949127975.1 Oscillatoriales cyanobacterium PMM_0019
GGGTTGGGTTGGGTTGCCCCTACGAACCCGCTATATATAGAGGCAGTGCGTAAGTCCTGGGTGATTGATGAAATCTTCCCCTGCTTCCCCCACTCCCCTATTGGGGGGAACTTTTCACAGTTCTCATCCGTCACCACACCCGTAACCAAAGTTAATGCTGTCTAAAGGAACAGGTAGAGAGTTCAGTAACCGTTGCTATTTAGTAATTAGAGATATAAAATTAGCTGCCATTCATTTCAGGAGGGTTATTTCCATGTTACGGTTGAAAAATTTAGGGTTATTAGCTGCGATCGCTATCTTGATTGCTACACCTGTTTTAGCAGCAACGGCGAATTTTGGCAAGCTTACACTATCACCTGGGTTTAAAAATTCAGAAGGAAGTGGGACTGGTTACACTAGCGGTTCTTTTTCCCTGTCATCTCTAGCTAACCAGGATATCCATCATAATCCCTGTATTGGTTATGGCGATCCCAAGCCAGACTACATCATGGTTTTGCAGAAAAAATTCCCCAGCTTGACAGTAAAAGTAGACACTGGGGGAAAAGATACGACTCTAGTCATCAAAGGTCCGAATGATACCTATCGCTGTGGGGATGACACAGGTAACAACAAAGATGCTAGTGTCGTAGACTCAAACTGGGAAGCAGGGGAATATTCTATCTGGGTAGGTTCCATTGCACCTGGGCAAACCTGGAATTACAAACTTTATGTACGCCAGTAGACGAAAAGGATATGATAGAAGAGAGGTTTGTCTTACCAAAAACGGTAACACGTCGTGCTTTCTATTCTGCTAGCTGACTTCCGTATCATCTTCGATCGCGATCCGGCTGCCCGTAACTGGCTAGAAGTTTTGTTTTGCTATCCGGGGTTACAGGCACTGCTATTCTATCGCTTTGCCCACAGGCTAAACGTAATCGGCGTTCCCTTTATACCCCGGTTGATTTCTCACTTGGCGCGTTTTTTGACGGGAATTGAAATCCACCCAGGTGCCGTGATGGGGAAGGGCATTTTCATAGATCACGGCATGGGCGTCGTGATTGGGGAAACTGCCATTGTCGGAGATTATGCCCTCATCTATCAGGGGGTTACCCTTGGTGGCACTGGGAAAGAAAGCGGTAAGCGCCACCCAACTCTGGGAGAAAATGTGGTAGTTGGTGCTGGTGCTAAAGTTCTAGGTAATATCCAAATTGGTAACAGCGTCCGGATTGGTGCAGGCTCGGTGGTATTGCGGGATGTGCCTTCTGATTGCACAGTTGTTGGTGTCCCAGGTAGAATTATTTATCGTTCCGGTGTTCGGGTTAATCCGCTGGAACATGGAAACCTGCCTGACTCTGAAGCTACAGTGATTCGCGCCCTGCTCGATAGAATTGAGTCGCTAGAACAACAGGTGCAGGAACTACAAAACCAATCTTCTGCCGCCAAGCCTAATGGCTCAGCATCTCCAGACATTGACTCATGCAAAGTTCCAGCCGCCTTTGTTTCTAGTTGTCGCCTCTCAGATGAGGTGATTCATCAGTTTTTAGATGGCTCTGGCATCTAAAAAAACCTGGAGGGAGTATGTCGATCGCATTAGATAGCTATGTCATTACTTGGGATAAGTTACCTAGTATAGTCAGACATCTGGAAAGATTTGACGTGGTACGTCTATATCTGACTATCCAAAAGGTAACTATTCTAGAACACCAATGATGAGAAGATGGTTTCAAGACATCATAAAAATTAACGAAAATTCTCATGGCTCAAATTCAGTTTTCCAGAGGTCTTGAAGAAGAAGTAATTCCCGACGTGCGCTTAACCCGTTCTCGCAGTGGCACCAACGGCACAGCCAAGTTTTATTTCCAAAATCCCAAGGCTCTCAGCAATAGTACCACGGAAGATATCACTGGGATGTACATGATTGATGAGGAGGGGGAACTGGTAACGCGGGAAGTCAACGCTACATTTATCAATGGTAAGCCTGAGGCGTTAGAAGCAACTTACGTGATGAAATCGGAAGCAGATTGGGATCGCTTCATGCGTTTTATGCAGCGATATGCCCAAGACCACGGACTGGAATTTAGTAATTCTAAGTAGGATGGTTACACACCCTCACCCCGATAGATCTGGAATAACGGTGAATTGCGCACTCATCACCGTTAGTGATACACGTCAGCCAGAAACAGACCTGAGCGGACAGTTAATTAAGGAATTAATCCTTAGTGCCGGTCATGCTGTGGGAGAATATAGCATCGTTAAAGATGAGCCAATCGAGATCCGGACGCAGCTAGAACTTCTAGCACAACGCCCGGATGTGGATGCTGTAATCTTTAACGGTGGTACTGGCATCGCGCCTAGAGATACCACCTACGATGCTATTGAGAACTTACTAGAGAAATTACTTCCCGGATTTGGTGAGTTGTTTCGCTGGCTGAGTTATCAAGAGATTGGCTCAAGAGCTTTAGCATCTCGCGCCGTGGCTGGGGTTTATCAAAGCAAGTTGGTTTTCTCGATTCCGGGCTCAACGGCTGCTGTCAAACTCGCGGTGGAAAAGCTGATTTTACCAGAACTGGTGCATCTCGTAACTCAGTTACGCCCATAAATCTTAGCAAAATATCCCAACCACTGACAAAACTGATACCAAAGAGGGAGAGTGAGAGGTAATATATAAAAACCCTCTCCCTCTCACTCTCCCTTTCACTCTTTGGGGCACCATCCCTACAATCGATTTACCTGCTGCTGAGTGAGGGCACAGATTGATTAGAGTTGGCTTGGGCGAGGTTGGTTTTTTCCAAAACAGCGATCGCACGCTCATATTGAGGATCGTTCTGCGTTGCCACCAAAGCTGGGTTACTTAGCAACTGCTTTTGCTGATCTTCAGTCAAATCAATCTTGACATCAGGCGTCACTCCTTTGTGACCAATATCGGTGCCGTTGGGCGTGAAGTAATGAGCGATCGTGACGGCTAAACCAGATCCATCCGAGAGAGAATGAACTGACTGAACTAATGCTTTGCCAAAGGTTTGGCTGCCAACAACGGTAGCGCGTCGGTTGTCTTTGAGGGCACCAGTCAGAATCTCACTAGCGCTGGCAGAGTTACCGTCCACCAACACTGCTAACGGCAGCTTAGATATTGCTGTATGATTAGCCTTAAACTCCTCGCTATCTCCCAGCCTATCGACCGTGCGGACGATCGCCCCATTATCCATCCACATCCGAGCAATCTCAATACTGGCGTGGAGTAATCCGCCCGGATTTTCCCGCATATCTAACACAAAAGCATTCGCTTGCTGGTTAGTCAGATCCTTGATAGCGCGATTCATTTGGGTGGCAGCGTGAGAACTAAACTCACTGAAACGGATGTAGCCTATTTTTAGTTTGCCTTCCTGCTTGAGGCTGTAACGAACTGATGCCAGTTCAATCTGAGCGCGAGTCAATTGGACATCAAACTCGCCCTTTTCTTTCCTGGAAAGTTTCAGGCTGACAGGTGTTCCCACCTCACCCCGGATCAATGCCGATGCCTGTTCTAGGGTCATCCCTTTAGTGGGTTTGCCGTCAATTGCCACCAGCCAGTCTCCCGGCTTGATGCCAGCCTTAAAGGCTGGGGAATTTTCAATAGGCTCAACAATTGAAATGTTCTTAGTTTTTTCGTCTAATTCCAAACGAATACCGACACCAGACAGTTCCCCAGAAGTTTGGTTAGTTAGTGCTTGGTACTGTTTGGGGTCCATAAAGCGGGTGTAGGGATCTCCCAATTGTTTCAGAGCGGCTCTCAGAGCGGTGTAGGCTTGTTCCTTGGATGTGTAGTTTTTGCTTAACAACTGTTGCCGGACTACCTGCCAATCAACATGATTAAAGCTGCCGTCTACATATTCGTGGTTGACGATTTGCCAAGCTTCATCCACGACAGCCTTTGGACTATCTTTTAGGGCTGCATGGACGGCATGACACCACATAGGACCAAACAAGTGCAAAGCGGCGGTAGCGACGATCGCTCCACTAAATAGAACGCCTTTGGTAAATTTTCTTGGGGATTGGTTCATGGAATGTTTGGCTAGAACAGGGTTGATATTATAGGACTGTTGAGTAATTATACCCATAAGGGTGAATTTCAGAAGCACCCTGTTAGGAATTATATACTTTTTTCAAGTAGGTGGGTATAATTAAACATTACTTATCGAGTTTGGGGAAAAGATAATTGAGCGTTGGGAAAAAGTAAGACAAAATCGCCCCTTACCCATCACCATTGATGAAGCATAGAAGCAATCAACCAGTTAACCGGGTTCGCCGACTGCGGATCGCATTAAGACGAAGAAGGCTGCTACTATCTAGCTTAGCTATCCTCCTGGGTAGTTGGCTACTGATTAACACCCTAATTTTATCGTCGCGAGCATCGGCTCCGGTGGATGCGTTTTTGGTACTCGGAGGTAGTATTAGCCGAGAGCGGCACGTCGCAGAGCTAGCGAAACAGCAACCTGAAACACGGATTTTGATTTCTCAAGGCTCCTTAGAGCCGTGTATCTGGCAGATTTTTCAACGCCAACAGGCTCCCATAGGGCAGGTTTGGTTAGAAAAGTGTGCCCAATCCACCTTTGATAACTTCTACTTTGCGATTCCGATTTTGCGCGAGTGGGGTGTACATAAGGTTAAATTGATTACTTCTGGCACTCATTTGACAAGAGCTTTGTACGTCGGAAAGATTCTCTTGGGCGCTCATGGAATTTGGGTAGAGCCAGATATTGTTGAGGAGCAGGGAATTCCTGGCAACCAGGAATCTTACCTGAAAACCGGGGTGGACGTAACTCGCAGCTTGGTTTGGGCTGTCATTAGTCAGTTTTACTGGCCAAAATGTTCAGCCTTAACCCCCCTGGCAGATGTTAATATAAATGATTGGCTAAAGCAAGGCTTCAAGTGTGAGTATCAAGCAAATTTAAATTCTTGACGTTCTCCAGCACACCTAAACATAGTTGCCACAGATGCTAAAACAACATGATAGACCACGATCGCTTATTTAAGGAACTGCTCACCACCTTCTTCTGGGAATTCCTGGAATTATTTCTGCCAGAAGTCGCGGCTGATGTGGAGCGCGACTCTATCATATTTCTAGACAAAGAGGTATTTACCGATGTCACCGCAGGAAAGACATACGAAACTGATATCATAATCAA
>CASBRB010000163.1 GCA_949127975.1 Oscillatoriales cyanobacterium PMM_0019
CGCCTAGCCCATCACCATCGCCTAGCCCATCACCATCGCCTAGCCCATCACCATCGCCTAGTCCATCACCATCGCCTAGTCCATCACCATCGCCAACGCCACCGGTTAAATCATCTGTTCCCGAACCTAACCTGACAGTAGGTTTATTAGCTTTTAGCGTTTTAGGTGCAGGTGTAGCACTGAAGCGCAAAAGGATCGTGAAAGCCTAAATCTAGCGTCTAGTAAAAGAATATTTCTTGCTAGAGCGTCGGTCAAGTAATCCCAAAAACCCGGTTTCTTTGGGTTGGGTAAACGAAATATCGGTCTTGACAGCCACAGAAACCGGTTTTTTTAGCCTCTTTTACCCTTCCACATATAACCCCCTCCAACTACCCCAAACATTAATATCCCTACTGGTGACGATGGTTCAGGAACGGAAATAGGTGGTTTTGCGCCCAGGATACCCTGACTAAGAGCTTGACTTGTTTGATTAAGTGATGCAGTGAAAGTTGGAGCAACAAGACTATCTAGAAATACGCCATTCCCTAAAGCTACCACATTAGATGGATTTCCGTTTAGAAGGGATTGTAGAATTGAGTCTTGGGTTGCGCTATCTGCACCTAATTGGGTAAGATTTTGTACAAGTGTGGTTGGTAATCCATTAGTTTTTAGACTGTTTTGAAAAGTCAGCACATCGTTAACTGTAATTTCTTGACTAGGAAGTCCAACGGCTTTGTAATTGTTTACCAAATTGGTATAAAGACTAGGTTCAGCTTGGATCAGGTTTGCAAGTTGTAAGGTATATGATTGAGCAGCTTGTAGTTGCTGGTTTTCCCAATAAGTGTTCCCTGCATCAAAAGCACCTGACGCACGATTGAGCGATGTGATAATGGCATCTCCAAGACCAATCGATTTCTCCTGGTTATTAAACAGCCCGTTGAATGAATTTGTCAATGGATCTGTTGCTGTCAAAGGTTGAATTGATAAAGAAGGCGTAATCGGTTTAGCAATAAGTGTGAAATTTGGATCAGATGGATCTGCTGCTAGATTGTCAAAGTTTTTTGACAATTTGAGATCAGCAGCCGAAATCGCGGAAAAAACAGCACCACAAGGTAAACCAATGATGGTACCACTACACGTTGTGGCAATAACACCGGCAAAAAGACCTTGATTAAAAGTCTCCTCAGCCCCGCTGTGATACATTTGCTTTTGTAGGTCTGTAAATTGTTTGGGCGCGGGTGTAGGTGTGGGCGCGGGTGTAGGTGTGGGCGCGGGTGTAGGTGTGGGCGCGGGTGTAGGTGTGGGCGCGGGTGTAGGTGTGGGCGTAGGTGTGGGCGCGGGTGTAGGTGTGGGCGTAGGTGTGGGCGTAGGTGTAGGTGATGGTGATGGTGATGGTGATGGTGATGGTGATGGCGATGGTGTTGGTGATGGTGTTGGCTCTACACTAACCGAGAAGTTAGCTGTTTGTGGTTGAAAGCCTCCTAAAGCAAAGGTTTTATTATAGACACTGATAGGGTTGGTGGGGAAAGTCTGATTGTATGAAAAGAGGGGCCCTAAACTTTGACTTCCTAATCCAAGAGGTAAATTAATGCCAGCTTCAAGCGCACTGATATCAAAGCCAGGTGTAAAACTTATTCCAGTATTGTTGGACAACATGGCATTGAGACCGACGGTTTCCTGTAATTTACCTGACCAGTTATTTGGTGCTAAAATATCTGCGATCGGGTTTCCCAGGGTGAAGTCATATGATGAGATTGGTTGGTTACTGTTATCTAGCAGACTCAGCTTAGCAGGTAGATTTTGAATGTTTAGACCAAAACTTTGTGTAGCGTTTAAATCTAGAGTAGCCTTGGCTGTTAAAAGGTTGTAGTTGTAACCAACACTAAGTCCAGGACCAAGATTAAAAGACCCGCCATCACTAAGGGGTGGTAAGCCAGCCAATGCAGTAGCAATGTTGGTAATATTCAAACTTCCTTGAGCAAATGTGTCAGAACCATAAGAAGACAGACTATTGGTTCCTTGATTCACTTTTCCATTGGTTTTTACTTGTGGCGCGGTAACAGTAAGACTGCCGTAATTATTCTCAATAATATTTGCTGTAATACTAGAATTGTCAATTTTTAACAAATTGAACGTGTTATTAACATTGAAATTGGGGTTAATAATTCCGGCAATGTTCAGGTTAGTAGCAGCCTTAAAATTTAAATCTAGACTTTCAGATATGCCAGGACTTATAGTACTGAAAGTAGCATTGGGATCGAGGAAAAAGCCCGTATTAATGGAGAATGTTTGGCCTTGTGTAACTGAACTTGGTAGTGACAGAGTTAGGTCAATGGGAATATTTGCACTAACTGTACCTGCCGTTGCTGTAAAGGTATTGGTAAGCGCGATATTTCCCGAAGTAGATGCATTAAGGGCTGGAGTATTAACGGAAGGTGAACAAATACCAAGAACACAACCCCCTGGGACAAGAGTAACTGGATTAATACCTCCGCTTTGATCCCAAGAAGTACCTAAAGAAGTTGTTTTACTAAAACTGTTACCAGCATCCGAACCCCACATATTTTGATTGCTAGTGGTAAAGTTCAGGGTTTGAGTGAAGGTTGTATTTGTAGGCTGCTCCCCAGCAAATGTGGTAGCAGAGAAGCTAAAAGTAGCCGTTGATGTAACTGCAATTAATCCAATAGTTCTGTGGGAAAGTTTCATAAATACCTCAATTCGACTTGACAAGTTTATTGTTCGTTACCAAACCAATTTTGTTTTGTTGGCGTTAAAACAGTACTGCCCGCAACTTTAGCATAGCTTCAGTGACATCATCTACATTCTTAAAAAATCTTGATAAGTCTAAAAATACAGAGCGTCAGTAGAACGAAAACTTTTGTAAGTTGACGAGGACATGCGGGTTTTATCGAAAGGCTGGGGTCAAAGAGTGCGGTTCATCAGGTAATTCAAACCCATTGGGCAAGTTCACTAAAATTGTTCGGGGTAGTTGGGCAGTTAGCGATAGCATCAGCGTAGCGAACGCCAAAGGCTTCGCATATAAGTTGTCGTCTTTTAAGTATTAGCTACTACTATAAACTGGTTTAAATTAGCGACCTATTGACGTGCATCAGCATTTATGCTAGGATTCCATCAGTATTTTTCAAGCACGTACTAAAGATGGCATTTACTGACGAGCAGTTTGCCCAGGCGGCAAACCATTGGTACTTAGAAACCCTCTACACCGACTTGGCATCTGCTAAAGGCAAGCGTCTGACACAGATGGATAAACTACACCTGCGCGGTGCGATCAGCATTCTGTCAAAAGGATCTCGGTGATGCAAGGGCAACGCAGATGCTCGTAAAGCATGAGGTGCTGTAATTTCTAGCGATCGCACATCTAGCTGCACCATGCGGCTAGAAATATAGCTATCTATCGGTTCTGGCAGCGGCAACTTTCCGATCGCAACTTTGATACCTATTTCCCAGATGCTAGCAACGGAGAACCACAATTCATTCGTTTCATCGGTAATATGAGCGATCGCCTCCTCATTCAAGCGCTCTGGTTGAGCAAACCACCACAACCAGCACTGTGTATCTAGCAAGATTTTCACTATTGACTGCCCTCAAATGCTGCCAAAATCTCTTCTGGCAATGGGGCGTTAAAGTCTTCTGGCACGATGAAACGCCCTCGATCGAGCCCTAAACTATCTTGCCGATTGGATGAGGTGCGAAAGGGAACCAACTTCGCGATCGGAATACCTCGGTTTGAAATAATGATTTCTTCTCCACGTTCCACACGAGACAACAGATGTGAGAGGTTTATTTTAGCCTGATGGATATTGACGGTTTCCATTACTTTTAAAACTAAGTATATGAACTAAGTATAGTCTAAACTCCAGTACATCAGCTTGTCGGATGTTGGGTTTCGTTCCTCAACCCAACCTACAAGCTATGCTGGCACCCTTTGAGTCGGCATCAGGTTGTCGGATGTTGGGTTTCGTTCGTTCCTCAACCCAACCTACACGCTATCCGGATCGACACCCATTTCCCGCAATTTAGCTGCCAAAGCTTGCACCCGTTGAGTCTGCTGTTCTGCCTCTTCTTCTGGCGTAGAAACCAGTCGCCCTTCAGGAGTAAAAAA
>CASBRB010000164.1 GCA_949127975.1 Oscillatoriales cyanobacterium PMM_0019
CTCCTGACTCCTGACTCCTGACTCCTGACTCCTGACTCCTGACTCCTGACTCCTGACTCCTGACTCCTGACTCCTGACTCCTGACTCCTGTTCATTCAATTCACTTTAAATTTATTCGCACTAGCTTGTAGATCTTGGGCTGTTTTCAGCAGTTCTTTGAATTTGGCGGAAATTTCTATGGAGTCTGAGGAAGTTTGGTTGGCTATAGCTGATACATCTGTCATAGTTTGGGTTACTGTTGTAGATTGCTGGGTTTGAATTTGAGTGGCTTGGGTAATGTTTTCTACTAGCTGGCTGATTTGGGCGGTGGCGGCAGCGATCGCATTCAAGCTTTGGCGGGTTTCATTTACTAAGCTTGTTCCTGCTACTACTTGCTGGATGCCTGTTTCCATCGCGTCAGCAACTTCCCCAGTTTCTGCCTGAATTTCTTCGACTAACTTTTCAATTTCTGTGGTAGCTGCTGCCGATTGACGAGCGAGCGAGCGCACTTCATCTGCTACCACCGCGAACCCTCGCCCATATTCCCCAGCGCGGGTTGCTTCAATTGCCGCATTCATCGCTAGCACGTTTGTCTGGGTGGCAAAGTTGCTGATTAAGTTGACAACTTTGGAGATTTTTTGAGATGATTCGCTCAGTTGCTTAATCTTTTTGCCAGTTTGGGAAACTGTCTCTCGAATCTCTAAAATTCCCTGTACTGTGCGGTTCATAGCTGCATCGCCTAACTGAACTGTTTGGTTTGCTTGTTGCACTGCTATTTCTACTTGCTGTGCATCTGTTGTCACAGCTTGAGCAAAGTTAACCATTTTCTGAATTTGCTCTAGAGCTTTTTTGAGCTCTTGAACCTGTTGTTGTGCTTGTGTTGACAGTCGCACAATTGAGCTGTCACTACTGTTAGAAGTTTCCGCTACTTTCAGAGCTGCTTGCTGTACCTGAATGACAATCTGGCGCATGGATTGTATCGTGTTGTTATAAGCGTCGGCGATCGTGCCTACTTCGTCTTCTGTAATCGGCGCTCGTACTGTTAAGTCGCCGTCAAGGGCTGGACGCACTGCTCTTAGTAACTGTAATGCCCGTTGTTGAAGTAGCTCTTTGGCTGCCTTGTCTTTTTCTGCTGCTTGTGCTAATTGTGCCGACTGTGTCTCTAGTTGTTGTAAATATTCAGCCTGTTGCACAGCTACACCCAGTTGTGATGCAATTTGCAGCAGCAAATCTACTTCAAATTGTTCCCAGTGACGTGGCTGTTTATTTTCAAAGGCTGAGAGTAGCCCCCAAAGATTTTTCCCCTTGAAGATGGCAACAACGATGCAGGCTTTGACGTGAAATACTTCTAGCGCTTCAACGTGGCAATCCGTCAAACCGCCGTGGTAAACATCATCAACCACTAAAACTTCGTTGTTCCGAAACCTGCCACCTTGGTGTTCGTATAAATAGGGGTCTTCCCAAGCCGTAAACCGATCGAGTCCCACCAGTTTGGGTTCACCAGGAGCCTCTGACTCAGCGATAAAGTCCCCGAAGTAGTCTGGGCGGAATTTGTAGATTGCCATCCGATCGACTTTGAGCAGTTGCCGGACTTCTTGGGTGGTTGTTCTAAATATAGTATTAAGGTCGCGAGACTGCCGGATTCTTTCAATTACTTTTGTGGCAGCCCGTTCGCGTTCTGCTGCCTCTGCTAATTGTACAGATTGCGCCTGGAGTTGTTGCAAATATTCCGCCTGTTGTAATGCTACTCCCAGTTGATTGCCTATTTGTGCCAGCAAACTTATCTCTGCTTCTTCCCATTTCCGGGGTTCTGAGTTTTGATAAGCAGCTAGCATTCCCCATAGTTTCTCACCCTGAAACACTGGGACAATGGCATAGGCTCTTACTTGAGATTCCTCTAATACCTCCATATAACAAGGTGAGAATCCAGAAGAGTAGATATCCTCAACCGCAAAAGTCTCTTGGTTGCGAAATCGACCGCCTTGTGTTTCTTGCAAGTAAGTATCGGCAAGTCTTTTCTTGCCCATGCTCAGGTTTTGGATTGCCTGACAATCACTCTGGGAAGCTTGTAAGCGTTTAATATCCCCTTGTTTTTCTAATAAGGGAGCCCAGTTAGGGGCTACAGACTCTAAGACAAATTCACCGCTCCAATCTGGATTAAAGCGATAGATTCCCACTCGATCTACTTTTAAAAGCAATCGCACATCTAGGGTGCTTGTCTTGAAAATGGTGTTAATGTCCAATGATTGCCGTAGCCGATCAATAATTTTCGCTACCGCCCGTTCCCGTTCAGCAGATTTAGCTAGTTGCTCGGATTGCACTTGTACCTGCTTCAGGTAATCTGCTTGCCGTAATGCTACCCAGAATTGCCCAGAAATCTGCTTAAGCCAGTTGACTTCCCACTCTTCCCAATGCCGAGGAGCGCTATTTTGGTAAATACCGAGTAAACCCCAAAGCTTCTCCCCGACGAAAATGGGTGCGATCGCATAAGCTTTGACTTCAAATTGCTCTAAAATTTCAACGTGGCAAAGGGAATGTCCCACCTTGTAAATGTCATCGACAACAAAAGTTTCGTGGTAACGATACCTCCCCCCTTGGGTTTCTTGTAAATGGGTATCTTCCCAGACGGTTTTAATACCAGGTCCCACCAGGGGTTTCCAACCACTGCCTACAGATTCTGCAATAAATTCGCCGCTCCAGTCGAGGGCAAATTTATATATTCCCACCCGGTCTACTTTTAGTAATTGGCGGATTTCATAAGTGATGGTCTTCAAGATGGTATCTTGATCTAGGGATTGGCGAATTTTTTCTATGACTTTGCCAACTGCCCTCTCTTTTTCTATCTGATCTTGCAGTTGAGTACGGAATGCCGAGTTTTGCAGATTTACTGTTAATTCGGTACTAATTTGCTTCAGCAGACTAATCTCGTATTCCTGCCATTGCCGAGAATCAGAACATTGCTGTACTACCAATAAGCCCCAGGATTCTATTTTGGATTGGGGATGGCTAGCATCTGAAAAAGATTCATTATCTATAATAATTGGTATGCTCAAGCTGGCTTTGACCTGAAATTTGTCTAGCAGTTGTCGCTGATAAGGTGTGATGTCGGTGTTGTGGATATCTGCTAGCGCTACAACTTGCTTGAGTAAATATTCTTCGGGTTCATCTAATCCAAACGTCAGTGCTGGCAGGCTTTCATCCATAGCTGGTGTCCACCCCCTTTTTAGGGATTCTGCCACTACTACACCTAGGGCATTTGGTAAGGGTGGTTCGCTGGTGTCTGGAAAGCGATATATAAGTACGCGATCGCTTTGGAAAATTTCCTGAACTTCTTTGACAGTAACTACAAGCAGTGTCTCTGCCTCTGAGCAGGAGCGCATCTGTTTAGCGATTTCCTCCAACCGCTCACGCTGAGCAAGAAACTGTTTTTGCCCTTCGACTGCTAGCGTCGCCTTAAATTTATCCAACACCAGGGCAATAAATTCTTCCATCTGGTTCAATTGAGTGTGGATCTCATTTTTCCTCATCCATCCATCTTTTTCTAGTTCCCCTTTCAGTTCTGTCATTACACCCTTAATTCGCTCAACTGAGCTTTGCTCAATCCAGCTCATATCTTTATTGTTTTGCCAGTTATTCTTCAGGGAAGATTCTTGCTGATTCGGTTCGTAAATGCTAGTCACGGTAGATTCCTTGATTAAGTTAAAAGTTATGATTATTGGGTCATCGTAGGTTGGGTAGAGCGTAAGCGTTACCCAACCTTAGAGGCTGCCGATCGCGTCCTTCAAATTTGTCCTGAAGACATTGTAGGTTGGGTAGAGCGTAAGCGTTACCCAACATTAGAGGCTGGTTGGGGGCTACCAACGATGCGGCGGGACAGCCGATGACATAAGGGTTCCAGCCTTCAAATTTGTCCCGAATAATGGCTGGTAGCCTTGTTGGGTTTCGTTCCTCAACCCAACCTACTGAAATCTATTTTGGATTTGCCTGCCACAAAGGAGCTTGAATAATGGCTTCTGGAGCAATGCTTGCTATTATTTCATTATTATCTCCCACAAAATAGCCTTGTAAAAAAGGTAATAACTCTGGATTAAATAATCCCACCTCTGGCGGTTTCAACTGTTTTATATTCAGCACTTCAATATCCTTCACCTGTTGTACTACTAATCCTATAACTTGACCTTGTGCTTGCACAACTATCGTCATCGGCGTTAACAACGTTTCACTCTTCATCAGCGAAGAAAACCCTGTTAGTGCATTAAAATCCACTAACCAAAGCATTTCTTCCCGCCAGTTATAAATTCCCAACACACAACTCGGTACTTGGGGAACGGGCAGAATATCTGCCACTGACATTTGAAACAATTCTGTGACGTATTCCAAAGGCAACAGAGCTGTATACTTTAAGCCTAATTGAAAACTTATGAACTTTTGCATTCGTGAAATGACCAACGAACGATGACCAATGACTAATTACCCATTAATTTTTTTATGGTGTCTAACAATTCTACTCGATCTATAGGTTTAGGCAAGTAAGCGTCCGCACCTAGCATATTCCCCCACAGCTTATCAACATCTGTTCCCTTAGTCGAAGAGATAATCACAGGTATTTTACTTGTATTGGGATTACTTTTGATGGTTTTGCACAGCTCAAAGCCACTTTTACCAGGCAAAATTACATCTAAAATTATCAAATCTGGCCGTTCCTGTTGTAATTTTTCCTGAGCTTCTTGGCTACTTTTAGCACTAACCACATTTAAACCTGCTTGTTGTAAATAAAGACTCAAAACTTGCATATCGGTTAAAGAATCTTCCACCACTAAAATAGTATTCACTAAAACCCCCCATTATTTACTTGGCATCAATTAAAAAAATCTTACTCCAATGGCTTACGGACTTCCCAGAGTCGGTTCACTTAAGTCCAAGTTAGATTTTCTAACCGCTAGCGATGGAGCAGATAAATACTTTTGTACCACAGCCAAAACTTTTTCCGCTTCCACTGGTTTTCCCAAAAAGTCAGAAGCTCCAACCACCTTAGCGCGAACCCGATCTATCAGACCATCGTTACCTGTTAAGATAATCATGGGTGTTTTGGCAAATAGGGCAACTCGTCGCAACTGAGCGCAAAGTTCATAGCCGTTTACCACTGGCATCACCAGATCCAAAAAAATTAAATCTGGCTTCCGTTGGAGCAACATCGGCAGCGCTTCCACAGAATTCTGGATGCTGATAAACCTATAGCCTGCCTGGTGGAAAATCTTTTCCATAATCTGGCAAGTCTGTGGGCTATCATCTACGCAGGCAATCAGTGGGCTTTTCGCCGGAGTAGTTTGGCTAGACGTGGGTGTAGCATGGGTATTTGATGGTTGTTTGCTTAGAGGTGGGGACAAATCACTTACCTGAACCAGTCCTATTATCCCTTTGCGGATGTAAGGAGTCAAGGATTTGGTGAGCAGCAGTAAGTCTTGCTTCATTTGCATTGCCAGGTCTCGCAAGGTGCTGCTACCGTTAATTAGGGTCACCAAGTTTTGGTAGACAGTGGCTGAAGCTTGCTGCTGTAACTGCTCAGGCTGTCGCAGCACTGGTGCTAGGTTTGGTGATATCTTTGCTAAACCCGCCTCCCGCCATAATTCCCAAGCGTGTATGGCTTGCTTAAATGCTTGTTCTGTATCGATTAGGTTTAGGGGACACTCTATGGCTTCGTTGTGTTCTTTAGATGTGTAACTCAGTTGCTCTAACGACGCTTGCTGAATTATATCAAACAATACTTCTCCTACAGTACCTGAAATCACAGCGACAAACTGAGTTTCCGTAATCTGATCCCGTTTCAACAACAGTGAGAGCGCGTGATACTGCCAAGCTTGAGCGCTAGGAGTCATGTCTGGACAATGTCGCATCAGATGCCGTCGCCACAGCCGAATTGGATGAGAACCCCCTGTAGCCCAGATAAGCCTGCCCTGGCAAAAGAATAAGCTCCACTTCAGCCCTTTATCTGATTCTACAATCACGTTGCCGTTGAACTGCTTCCAGATCAGGTATTGAAAGCGGCTGACTAGAAACTGGTTTTGCTTACCCCCTGCTGTCGAGTTTTCGCTATTTGCCACCCTGACAAGCTCCTTTGTAGATGCGGCCTGGTTGCCTGCTAAGTTCTATCATACATTGTATACGAATTATTACTTACATGCTACCACTGGCGGTGAGTGGAGTCCCTAGTTAATGTGATTTATATCACAACTGGGCTGTCGCACAACTTGTTTTTGTTTTTGTTTTTGGTTTTTTTTGAACATATTCCGCCCCGCATTCCTCCGACACATCGCGTGATTTGGGGGAGGTTAGGGGCGGGCAAAAGTTAAAAGTTATATTATTCTGGCTCCCTCGTGGCTTTGGATATATTTCTTCAAGACTTCTAATGGTTTTTATTTTGTAGACACAGTGCCGATGAGAGTAAAACTCGGCTTGACATCCCTGTACACCAATGCTAGACTATAGATATGTTAGCAACAAGACGCATTACATATCGCTTGCAAATTCTTAGTTTGGGCGGGGTAGTTCATAAAATGTATAATTGGCGGTGAATAGGATAGAGACGACTGAAAGTAAAAGCATTTTACTGAGTTTTGGATTGAAATTCCCGTGTTCCAAAGTAGTGAACGAGCTACCGCTACTGTTTCATCACCAAACCTGAACAACCAAGGAGTATCCTAAGCTACCATGCTGAAAAATTTTTCCTTCACCAAACCACAACGGCTCTTTCAGTTTTGGCAGTCTAAATATCGTCCCACGTATCAATTACAGAAAAATCCGATTTCCACTCTACTGCTGGGCGTTGCCATTGTGGTTGTAGGTGGGACGGCGTTAGTCAGCTATGGGATACTTCGCAATTTAATGTTTAGCCACTTGCAGGAAGAGGCGCTTTCTGAAGTGCAGAAAGCTGCGGATAAAATTGATGATTGGCTGTCCGATCAACTGGTGGCAGTAAAACTGATGGCAGATACTCCGTCTGTGAGATCTTTAGATTGGTCAGTTGCTGAGCCTTATTTGCAGTTAGAATTAGACCGAATGCCGGATTTTGAGTCCCTAGCTGTCGTCAAACTAGATGGCTCCGACTACAACACTAGGGTTAATGGATTAGTACCAAACGTAAATATTCTAGATCGTCCCTACCTTCAGCGAGCTTTGGCAGGTGAAGCCAATATTGACGATCCAACTATTTCGCGAAGCACTACTACATGGAATGCCCATGTAGTAGCACCCATTTGGTCTGTGCCTCGCTTAAATCGCCAAGCTCTGACTGCTAAACAATTAGCAATACGATCTAAAAGTCTAGCTTTCTTCAACCTTCCCGCAGATCCTAACCAAAAGCCTCGTCCGATTGGCGCGTTAATGGCTATTATCTCTGTTGAGCGTCTTTCGGAATTAGTACAAAAACTCAACAGTGAGGCGGGGAGATACGCTATAGCTGTTGATTCCAAAGGTAACGCCCTTGTCTACCCTGATAAAAATTTGCTGAAATCGCCTCATAACCTGCAAAAATCCACTGACTCGACATTAGCCAGCATTGCCACAGCAATGGTAAATCAGCAAAAAGACGTCAAACTGGTGCAGTTAGGGGGTAAATGGGTTTACGTTGCTTATCAACCCCTACATCAAGTCAAGTGGTCTTTAGCGCTGGTGACTCCTAGAGATACTTTAGAGCAAGAATTAGGAGTCCTCAATCTTTTAGCAGGATTTGTGGGAGTGCTATTAATAATTGCATTGTTTGTCATTTTAAAACAAATGCGCTTGTTTGAAGAAACCCGTACATACGCAGAGCAACAAGCTTTGTTAAACCGTCTGATTGAGCGGATTCGGGAATCCCTTAATCTCAATACTGTTTTGGAAACAACGGTTGGAGAAGTAGGTAAGTTGTTGTATTTGGATAGGGTAACTTTCAGTTGGTATCACCCTTCGCAGCAGATGTTAGAAGTAGCCTACGAATATCGACAAGAAAATTTACTGCCAAGAATTGCCTGTTTCGATATTTCATCTTTTGGTGACTTGGGGGCTCTCCTCAGTGCTAGCCAAATCGTTGCTTTGGAAAGTATCACCGATGATCCAAAATTGCCAGAAACTGTCAAAAAGGCTTATAAAGAGTGGGATATTGAAAGTTTACTGGCTTTGCCTGTCTCGCATCAAAACAATCTGCCTGGGTATCTGCTTTTTATTAATAACAAACCTCGAGAATGGAGTAAGTCGGAAATGGAATTGCTGCAGGCGATCGCAGACCAACTAGCGATCGCCATCCTGCAATCTCGTCTCTACGCACAAACCCAGGAACAAGTCAATATCGTCAGCCAAAAATCTCAACAGCTCAGTCAAGCTTTGCAAGAATTAAAAGCAACTCAATCTCAGCTAATTCAAACCGAAAAAATGTCTTCTCTGGGTCAAATGGTAGCTGGAGTAGCCCATGAAATCAACAACCCTGTTAACTTCATTCACGGCAACCTCACCCACGTCAACAAATACACCCAAGACTTATTAGAAATAATCCACCTCTATCAAAAGTATTATCCTAACTGTGAGTCGGAAATCCAAGAGCTATGTGAAAGTGTCGAGCTGGAGTTTTTGATTGAAGATATGCCAAAAACCTTGGAATCAATGAAAGTCGGGACAGAACGCATCCGCCAGATTGTTCTTTCCTTGCGGAACTTCTCTCGTCTTGACGAAGCTGAGATGAAAAAGGTTGATATTCATGAGGGCATTGATAGCACACTGCTGATATTGCAGAATAAACTAAAAGCCAATGCGGATCATCCCGCGATTAACATTGTTAAAAAATATGGTAACTTACCAAAAGTAGAGTGTTATGCCGGACAGTTGAACCAAGTGTTCATGAATATCATTAGCAATGCGATCGATGCGATGGATGATTATAACATGACTCGCTCTCAGTCAGCAATCCGCGACAATCCTAGCACGATTACCATTCGCACAGAAGAGTTTCATGGCGATCGTGTAACTATCAGAATACGCGACAACGGTCCCGGAATGACAGCAGAAGTCAAAAAACGAATATTTGACCCATTTTTCACTACTAAATCTGTCGGTAAAGGCACTGGTTTAGGTTTGTCTATTTGCTATCAAATTATAGTAGAAAAGCATAGTGGCGTGTTAGATTGCATCTCCGAGCCTGGACAAGGTACTGAGTTTTTGATTGAAATTCCCGTTAAACAGAGTAGTTCGTAGTAGCAGACTAGGCATATATAGGGGCAACCACCCCCGCCCCTCCCAGGAGGGGAGAAGGGGAGAAAGAGACATGGCTGAATTCTTTTCACTCTAATAACCAACTAAATAATTCACCTACAGTCAACCGTAACTCAGTGGCAAACTCTGGCACGGGTAGATGTTGAGATGGTTCATCAAAGACCTGCGGAAGCTGTAAAGGAACGTAAACAATCACCGTTTCTTCCTCTGGATCGATTATCCAGCCCATTAGAGTTTTATGTTCCAGACAGTGTATAATTTTTTTAGTGACTTTGGTTTGGCTTTGTTCCGGCGACAGGATTTCGATCGCCCAATCCGGTGCTGCTTGGAAAATATTGGCAATTTTGCCATTTTCATCTCTGGGAATTCTATCTTGAACGAAGACGGATATATCTGGCACTATTGACCGTCCGCCAAAGGTACAGCGTAGTTCTGGAAAAGCACGAGCAATACGGCTCGGTTTTACAACGACGTTGATACCTGTTACCAGTTCACCCTGAATCGTACTGTGTTTTCCTTGTGGCATGGGTTTTTGAATTATTTCACCATTTATATACTCGCTAGCTGGTTCTGTTTCTGGTAGCTGAAGAAATGCTGACAATGTTAAGGTTTGCGAGGATGTGAGTATCATTCAAATCACCTCCATGTTTAGTTTACAAAAAAAAAGAGGGTCGAAAATGCTGACGGGGTGACAAGTATCTACCGTCTACTACGAACTAAAAACTAAAAGTAGTTCTGACTGTTCCTACATAAATAGTGTTGTTAGCACTGTTATCATCAGGGTTGAAAATCACAATTACACCTGGAGTGACAGTAATATTATCTGTTAATTGGTAACGATATAATCCTTCTAGATGGTAAGAAGTATCTTTATCTTCACGACTAATAATATCATTGTCCGTCACCCTTGGGGGCTGACCAAATATAATCCCACCCAAAGCACCTTTTTTCCCTAAGTTTGGAAAAGTTAAAGCCACAGCCCAGTTAAAAATAGTTGCCTTCTGTTGAGTGAGTTCAGATACAGCTTTGGTTAAATCTACCCAACCGGCAACGGTAAAGCCCTTGTTAACGCGCAAGCTGGCTTCTGCCCCATAAGCATTATTTGTAGTCACGCTTAGCACTGAATTTGTAGATCCAAATGGGTTATTAGCAAAAGTGCTACCTGTACCTCCTGCAGGGCTAAGTCCGTAGGCATGGGAATAAGTCAAGGCTAGATGTAGATTGTTACTCGGATGAATGTTCAACTGAGAAATAGCATTATAGCCACCATTAAACAACCCATTCCTAGGACTAGCATTATTAGCATTACCTGCCAAGTAACCTACAGACAAACTGACTGGAGGACTGAAATTGTAAGTTACTAGCCCTCCCACAGTTCCACTGTCTCGATATATAGGACTGTAACGACCGAAACGGGAAAGGCTGCCATTAGCACTAAGGTTTAGTAGGGGGTTGACTGGATCTATCATTTCCCCAAGTTCACCTCCAGTGGCTGCAGCAGTGATAATAAACTTCTTGCCTAGAGGGAAGCGATACTGAACTTTCTGCACGATCGCCGTATTGGCGTTGTCGCCTGAAGGTTCATAACCTAATCTTGCCATGTTAGTGCCAGTTACCTGTGCCAAATTAGGTACATTACTGGTTTGCAGTCTGACTCTTAAAAGGTCTTTGCCAGAAAAACTGGTGTCAAAGTTCAGACGGACGCGATCGGATAAAGTCGCGTTTTCGTCTAAGTTAGCCTTGGGAGTGGAGCGAGAAGGAACAGCCTTCTTATCACCAAAAGCTTCAGTTAATCCAAATATCACTTCTCCACTCAGCTTAGTAGTAGTGGAAAACTGAGTTACTTCTAACTCAGCAGTACGAGCTTCTTGAGCATCAACTCTACCGCGCAGAATCGCTAGTTCAAAGGTAAACTGCTCTGCCAGCCGTTTTACAGTAGCCACATCTTCTTTTCTAACTCGGTTGGCTCCGCCAGCCGCCATTAACTCATTGATTCGCTTCAAGGCAATATTTAAACCAGCCGCAAACTCGTAGCGTGTCAATGCACGATTGCCCCGAAAAGTGCCATCAGGATAGCCAGAAATTACCCCATACTTTTCAACGAGATTTTGCAGCGCCCCAAAAGCCCAATCTGTGGGCTGAACGTCAGAAAGTTGAGAGACAGAGGTAACTTGCTCCATCTCGTTGCTACCCGCATCTTCACTACTACCCGGCTCTGGGGCAGATATGGCAGGAGTAGTTATTTGGGCGACTACAGAAATAGAGTGTGTCTGCAAAGTCCTTTCTTTGAGTGGGATGGGTGAAATCCAAGGTTTTCTATCCAAAGGCTTCGCCCCTGGCTTAACCGCTGCTATTGTAGAAGTAGGAATTATTAAGTTAGTACAAAGTAGCACTGGAGTAACCAGCAATAGAGTCTCTATAGTTCTCATTAAATAGCTTTCGTCTTCATGGGGTCAATTTCTCGTTACCAGGTCTTGGCTGGTAACGAACATTTGAGAGCAGCCTAAGGTCAGAGGGCAACCACGGAGGGAGCCCCTACACGACTCACTGGGGCAGGGTGGTTTCATACCAATAAATAAAAATCTCCCAATCATGCTTTTTCACCCTCATCCCCCCTCCCCCTTCTCCCATCAAGGGAGAAGGGGTGTAGTCACGCACCCGTTGGTAGTGATGAGCAATCTTCGAGCTTTTTTTTTTCTTTTTTTGTATGAAACCACCCTGCTCTCCCAAATTGGGAGAGGGGAGTAAGAGTCGGATTTTTTTCTCTTTCTCCCCTTCTCCCTCGATGGGAGAAGGGGTTGGGGGATGAGGGTGATCATAGAGAGCGAATTATCTCGCTTTGTTCGGTGTCAGCTCGTTTTCTCACTCTACACATGTCCAACTCCAGCATAGAAAATGTAGGTAAGGACAAGGGCAGAGCCACCGGAACGAGAAAGAACACCGATTGCAGGGCTAGACAAACCCGCCCTACAGGTAGGGCGGGTTTAGACAACTAGGTGAGAAACCCTTTTACATGGAATCTTGAACTGCTTTTACATAAATGCCAACTGTCTCTAAAGCAGTCACCGTATCTTTAATCTGGTGAAATGCTTCCGGACTGGGGTTATTACTCACTACTTTTAGCATACCGGGTAAAGCTTTATTTGCAGGCTCTATTAACCGAGCTAATTCATTAACTTTTTTCACATCAATTTGATTGCGAGGTTTGATAGAAGTTTTAACTCCTGCTATGGCTAATACCAAATTTTTGGCATTTGTTTTCGCCTCTGTCTCGTCAAGCCCTGATGCAATAAATGCTTGATTAAATCTGTTGTAAAGCTTTTCTACAGATTGCTCTTTTTCGTTCAAGGCTGTTGTCTGAGGTATAGCTACAGGCTGAAGTGATGCGACTAACACTCCTGTTGATGACGCTAGATTTACACCTGTGGGATTTGTGATTGAGGCTATGATATCTCTAGTATGGTCTTCGCTGACAGCGACTAAAACTACAGCGGTGTTTTTAGCTGTGGGGGCAGTGGCTCCATCCTTAACTAAATGATTGGAAATACCAGCTACTACGGAATCATAATTTAACTGTGGTTTTGCTTGACTTAATTCAGTAACTCCGAAAAAGCCCTGCTGGATATATTGGAAATAAAGCTGTACTGCCTGGACTTTTTGATCGTAGGGTGGGTTGTTAAACGATATTATTTTGAATGTTACTGTACCATTCTCAGGGTGAGGAATTACGACGGTGGAGTTGTTGCTGCCAGTACCAACTTGCGCATAAACTGCAACTGGAGTGGATAGCAGCACAGAAGCAGCCAAGCCAGCACCAAAACCACGAAGAACTTTTTTAGAGAAAAAGTGAAGTTTCATAGTATTTACCTAGTGAGTGGACTAGAAAAAGAGAAAGTTGTACTAGAAGGAGATGGAGTAACCTACAGAACCTCCCAACCGAACACCATCACCAGCATTGCCAGTGACATCTTGCATGAATCCCGTAATTACTAGCGGTAGGTTGCGTAAAGGTACGACAGATGCTCCCAAATTTAAGTCTTGCCCGGTCCAGTCTGCATAGACAGACAGCGGTTGAGTCACTAGCAGACCGACACCACCAAATACATTAACAGATCCCTTACCTGTAAATATATCATGTTCTGAACGAAAACGACCTCCACCTACGCCGACAGATGTATAAAGCCGACTAAACAAACTTCCTGTGTTTGGCTGCAACCGAAAGACTTTACTGATGACGCCGTAACCACTCGTTTGAGTATCCCGTGGGCCATACTGAATTAAATCCTCTATACCAACGGCAACCGAAACATCGGGACCAAGCAACCGATGTAACTTAAAGCTAGCACCTCCAGATCCAAAAAGTCCATTACCGCTCCCACCAGCAAGACTCGTAATTACAGGAACTATTTCTAACCCCAGGGCTGTTCTAGCATTTCCCAAACCAAACCCTATGGTGATGGCACCATCTAGCTTCTGTGTATAGCGAGTCCTGAACACACCCCCAACGCCCAAAAAGGCTTGACCCCAGTTCAGCCCAAAACCTGATGGTGAACCGCCAGCGAGTGAGGGAGTAATCAGGTAGATTTGTCGAAATGAAATGCCTTCGAGACGTTGAATCTGGCTCTGCAATTTTCGTATTTCTTCGGGGGATGGTGGTTGAGCAGTTTCATCTGGTGGGGTAGTTGGAGTAGTGGGTGCAGGAGACGGTGTCACAGACGGTGGCTGATAACCAACAATATATTGATTTGTCGTATCAGATGCCGCCAGTGGTTTCACTGCCCCAGAGTTTACCAAAGCCTGATAGATAAATGCCGCTACATCTGCCCGCGTTGCTATTTTGTTAGGATTAAGAAAATTAATATCAGGATAGTTGACTATCAGGTGGTTTGCTACTGCTGTGGCTATACTAGAGCGGGCATAATCCGGAATTTGAGTTGCATCCTGAAAAGTTATGGGCTGATTGCTGGGTGGGAGATTTAAGCCATTAGCCAAAGCCACTAAAACATCGACGCGAGTTATATTGTCTTCAGGATTAAATCGCCCATCACGAGTACCGGACATAAATCCGATACTATATGCTGTTTGAATGGTATTATAATCCCAGTAATTTGTCGGCACATCTACAAAGTTGGCTGTGCCGCGAACCGGAGCTTTGGGAAAAGCCTTGGTAATTATTGCTGCAAACTCGGCACGAGTCATCGGTGCATTGGGTTGGAAGGTGCCATCTGGGTACCCACGAATAATACCCTGATCTGCTAGTGCTACAATTAAACTTTGCGCCCAGTTACCCTGCACGTCAGACAGCATCATTTGTTGAGGTTGAGGCGTTGTTTGAGGTAGTTGAGGCGTTGTTTGAGGTAGCTGAGGCGTTGTTTGTTCAATTGTAGGTCCCGATTCCCCACTTTGCTTTAAGGCAGTAGCAGTTGTTACTACTCTTGCTAAATTTGGTATATTTGCAGGCATCTGGTTGACATCAGTAATCGATGCTATAATCTCTGGTTTTACCAATGGGGATGCTTCTGGCACAGGAATTGCTTGCCGCAGTTTTTGGGCTTTATTAATAAAGGCTTCTGTAGTCAAGTTTTCAGGTGATGTTGCTGCCATCTCTGGTTTTGGGGATGTAGCCATCTGTTCTGGATAACTGGGCGTTGGCTTACTATCTAACCCTGATAAAGCTAAAGTTTCTTCAGTCCTAGGATGTATTTGAGTTGTAACGGTATTGGCTGCGCTGGCAGTCGTGTATAAAATTCCACCGCTTAAAATCGAGCTAATTAGTACGTACAATTTAGGCTTGTTACACCGCTTACAACCACCTTGACGTTTGGCTTTGGTCATAATTTTACTATTTTACTCTCACACCTTAAAGTTTTCCGGTTAAAATTGTCAGTTTTTAGCAAACTCCGATCGCTTCAGACCCAAGTGCTTGGGCTTAGTTTCAGGAGTTACCAGGAGATGCAGCCATCTTATAATAAAACAGGTTAAGGCAGCATTGAAAGGTTTTGCCACCCGCAACTTTTGCCTGACAACTATAGGACTTACGCAGCATGGGCATATGTAGGGGCAACCACAGGGGGATTGCCCCTACGAACCGCTATATGTAGTGTAGCTGCGTAAGTCCTCAACTATTTTGACCAGGACTAACGCAGAACTAGGGCGTCGGGCGTCGGGCGTCGGGAAACACATGCACGAGCTTTTTTCCTTCTCGTCCCTAGTACCATGTGCATAATCCATATCTGATGATAGCACACTTTTACCGATTTTTCTACTACTTGGAGTATAGTTATATCGTGTGCCATTCATCCCCGACAAGCGCTGAAACTAGGAAGGGGCATTCTGACACGTTATCGTAAAAAAGCATATATTACAAGGCAGAAAGATGAAAAAAAGTCGTAAGGCGAAAGGCAGAATTGATATATTTTCACATCAGATTTTTCGGCTGACATCCTTAGGCATTATTGCTACCTTGTTTGTCACCTGGTTAGCAACGTCAGCACAAGCGGCAAATCCTAAAGACGTTGAAAGGTTGCTTAAAGTGAAAGTTTGTCCGAGTTGCGATCTGAGAAATGCCCAGCTCAAAGGTAGCGATTTGAGTGATGCTGACCTCACCGACGCCCTGCTAGATGGGGCCGATCTCACTGGTGCCCAGCTTACTCGGGCAACTCTAGAGCGTGCCCAGCTTACTGGTGCCCAGCTTACTGGTGCTATTTTGGAAAAGGCTAATTTGAGAGAAGCAAAATTTAGTTCAGCTGACAAAAAGGCTGTGGCTGATTTAAAGAAAGCTAACCTGAAACAAGCTGATTTATATGCAGCCGATTTGACAGGTACACAGTTAAATAATGCTCAACTGGTTGGTGCCAATTTGGTAAAGGCAAACTTGAGCGAGGCAAATCTTACGGCTGCCAATCTCCAGCAGGCAAACCTGAAGGAGGGGAAAATGAGGTTAGTCAACCTCAGCGGTGCTAACTTGACTGGTGCCATGCTGAATTATGCTGAACTGGATACAGCTAAGCTGGATGGTGCTAATCTCAGCAATGCTGACTTGAGTCAGGCTAACTTGAGGTCTGCTGATTTGAATGCTGCTATTTTAAGTCAAGCCAAGCTTGAGGGTGTAATTCTGGAGGCGGCTAACTTACAGGGTGCTACCTTGAATGGTGCTGACTTGAGGTTGGCGAAATTAAAAGGTGCTGGGCTCAATCATGCCAATCTCAGTGCTGCTCATCTGGGCGGAGCTGACTTGACGAATGCCAAACTAGCTCTAGCTAACCTCACGGAAGCCGATCTGACGGGTGCTAACCTAAATTTAGCCTACCTGGCAAACGCCAATCTGGAGCGTGCCGACCTCAGCGGTGTAGATTTACGTCAGGCAAACTTGCTGGAAGCTAACCTAAGTAGTGCCTCTCTGGTTGGTGCCAACCTGGGTAATGCTAACCTGGGACGTGCTAAGTTAATCAATGCTAACCTGACTTATACCAACTTCACCACTGCCGACTTGAGGGGTGCCGACCTGACTGGAGCTAACCTGAGTTATGCGAATTTGGATCAAGCAGATTTGGGTCAAGCTAACATGGCTAATACCAAGCTGACTGGCGCTAACCTGAGCAATGCCAAGACCAATGGTGCGATCGGACTTCACTAGATAATCACCCTCAAACTGCTCGTCTCCCTGGAGTTTTCTTGATGCAACTGCGAAATAACCTGCGCCGAACTAAGATTGTCGCCACTATTGGCCCCGCTACCAGTAAGCCAGAAGTTTTACGTGCTTTGATTGAGAATGGTGCTACTACTTTGCGCCTCAATTTCTCTCACGGTACTCACGATGACCATCAGCGTAGTATTCGCCTAATCCGGCAGACAGCTTTTGAACTTAATCAGCCTGTGGCGATTTTACAGGACTTGCAGGGACCAAAAATCCGCCTGGGACGGTTTGAAACTGGGTCAATTGTTCTCAATAATGGCGATCGCTTCATCTTAACGAGCGAGCTTCTCCCAGGTACTCAGGAAATCAGCTCCGTTACTTACGATCGCCTCGCTGAAGAAGTTCCCCCAAAAGCTACCATTCTCCTCGATGACGGCAAAGTAGAAATGCTGGTGGAGGAGATAGACCGCTCTACACGTCAATTGCACTGTCGCGTTATTGTTGGCGGCACCCTCTCGAATAACAAAGGCGTCAATTTCCCTGGTGTCTACCTGTCAATCAAAGCACTGACAGACAAAGACCGCGTGGATTTGATGTTTGGTTTAGATCGAGGTGTTGACTGGGTGGCACTCAGTTTTGTGCGCAATCCTCAAGACGTCTTAGAAATTAAGGAACTGATTTCTAGTGCTGGCAAGCAAGTACCAGTAATTGCCAAGATTGAAAAGCACGAAGCGATCGATCAAATGGAAGCGATTCTCTCGCTTTGTGATGGGGTGATGGTTGCCAGAGGTGACTTGGGCGTTGAACTGCCTGCTGAGGAAGTCCCCATCCTGCAAAAACGCCTGATTATCACAGCCAACCGATTGGGCATTCCAATTATTACGGCTACTCAGATGTTGGACAGCATGGTGAACAATCCCAGAGCTACCCGTGCCGAAATTTCTGACGTTGCTAATGCCATTCTTGATGGTACAGATGCCGTCATGCTCTCGAATGAAACAGCGGTGGGTAAATACCCCATTGAAGCTGTCAAAACAATGGCGCGAATTGCCGAGCGGATTGAAGAGGAACAAATCGTTGCCCATGTTTCTGACATCAGACAGTCCATCCCTAATGCCATTAGTCAGGCAGTCAGTCAAATTGCTGACACTCTAAAAGCCGCAGCGATTATGTCCTTAACGAAAACCGGAGCTACAGCCAGGAATGTATCCAAGTTTAGACCTAAAACGCCAATTTTGGCGGTTACGCCTCATGTGGATGTGGCACGGCAGCTACAACTGGTGTGGGGTGTGAAGCCGTTGTTGGTACTAGATTTGCCGTCAACAGGTCAAACTTATCAGGCAGCGATTAATGTTGCGCTAGAGAATCAACTGCTGGTTGAGGGAGATTTGGTGGTAATCACGGCGGGTACGCTCCAAGGCGTCTCCGGTTCCACCGATTTGATTAAAGTAGAGGTAGTGACGGCTGTTCTAGGGAAAGGTATTGGTGTCGGGCAGGGATCGGTGAGCGGTAGAGCGAGAGTGGCTCAGAAAGCGATCGAGGTGAGTAACTTCAATCACGGAGAAATTTTGGTAGCACCGCGCACCAGTGCAGAGTTTGTGGAGGTGATTCGCAAGGCATCGGGAATTATTACTGAGGAGGAAAGTCTGACGAGTCATGCCGCTATCATTGGTTTGCGCCTTGGGGTGCCAGTGATTGTCGGTGTCAAGAATGCTACTACTGTGATTCGGGATGGGATGATTCTGACATTAGATACCCACCGAGGTGTGGTTTATTCTGGTGCCGTAGCAGGGCATAGCGGAAATGGCGCTTGATGGTTTAGGTTTGATAGTGCGAAGGCATACCGCCTACTTCAACTTGTAGAATTATCCGGTTGGCACTTTCATTCTTGCTTACTGGAATATACTGATAAGGCATCGCTCCAGTAGCAAAGCTAGAACCATCATAAGGTACAAACATTAATAA
The DNA here is from genome assembly GCA_949127975.1 of Oscillatoriales cyanobacterium PMM_0019. Classification (GTDB taxonomy): domain Bacteria; phylum Cyanobacteriota; class Cyanobacteriia; order Cyanobacteriales; family CASBRB01; genus CASBRB01. The sequence goes on from CASBRB010000164.1 coordinate 18,821, forward strand.
ATCGCTGTCAAAAGTACACCTTTAATATTATCTGATCCAATGCGATCGATTAGTTCATTTAAAGAGGCAGCATCAGCTAATAACTCCCCATTGAGAACTCCTACGCAGCGGTTTTTATATTCATGACGATGCTGTTTTAGCCATTCGTGGTTAGCGATAAATCTTTGCCGACGTTCTGGGTCGCTTGGTACAACTCTAGGTGGTGGCGGGTTGAGGACGTAATCAAACTTTTGAATTTCTTCATGCTCCGGGAAGCGCTTAATTGCTTCTCGAGCTATTTTAATAGCCAGAGGACGATTGGCATCCCACAAAGCCTCTCGCATCGCCGCTACATATTCTTCTGGTGAATTGTAAGCTACCAAATTATCCGTACCCATGTCCTACCTCTTTTACGAGCATAGCCACTTTTCACGCCTGGAGCATTACCTTCTCTAAAGCTAGAAAAAATAGCCCCTGTTTCCAATATAACATCGCCAATAACTACAACGCGATTGCTTCGCCCGCGCCGTCCTCAGCCTGTAGGGGCAAGAAAATTGGAGGCAGAGCCTCTCAAACAGCGTTCCCAGGCTCTGCCTGGGAACGAGAAAAAGATCCAAAACTTAGAGTTGGGTTTCGTTCCTCAACCCAACCCACAACGCTTATTGCTAAAACGGTTGCAGGCGGAGAGAAAAGAAGAAGCCACTGTCTTGGATAGAGTTGCCTTGTGACTTGACTTTATTGAGCTGAGTTCCCCAATCCAAACGGGCTTCAAAATATGGTTCTATTTCCCAGCGTATTCCTACGCCTGTACTATAAAGTACGGGGTTAATGTCTGTTTCACCCGCCACTATTTGGTTGTTCCAAACTTTGCCAACATCAAAAAAAGGCACAAGTTGAATCAAGCCTAATCCCTCAGGCTGTCGCACGACGGGAAAGCGCACTTCTACTGTACCTGCAAAGCCATTATCTCCAACTTCTTGATTGGCTCGATAGCCGCGCACGGTGTCAATACCACCGACGCTGAATTGTTCTATAGGTAATAGAGAGCTGTTTGTAAGTTGGGCGGCTACTCGCGCTACCGACACGATATCACTTCCGATCGCTTGAACCCACTGAAACTGCCCCAACCAGCTAAAAAAGCGGGCGTCAGGACCTGTTTTGTTCACCGTTGCCCCAAATGCATCTAGACCAAAACTAAACTGCGATCGCGCGGCTAAAACTTGCCTTGCCCCGCGCTCAGTCCAATCTTGGGTAAACCTGATTGCTGATACCTTGGATAAACCATTGTGTGGCCCTTGAGTAAAAGAAAAGGGAATGTTCCCTAACAAAAACGTCTGACTGCGACGCAAATCCCCTGACAAACTGACAGCAAATTCCGTGGTGGGAGTAAGCACTAAAGGTTGACGAAAGCCGATAGAATATGTTTGGGCGTTGCTATTCAGGTCAAGAGGGGAAAAAGGTTGCTCCACTACCCTTTGGGTACTTTTGTTATACCTTAAATTCAGAGTCCCATTCATAGCATTAACGGGAATTTCGTATGTAAAATCATAGCTATTTATCCCTTCTGTGAATCCAAGAGTGGTATTAAAGCGATCGCCAAACCCCAATAAATCTGTGTCCGTAAAAATGGCACTATGGCGGATTTCCCCAACACTAGGCGAATCCCGATTTTCTACCAGATAGGCACCATGGAACGGGGGGGCTTCTTGCAGAGTTAACGTTAAAACACTGCGTCCCGGCGCTGTACCCGCTCTTAAGTCAGCCTGCACTCTGCTAAACAGGGGATCTAGTTGCAGTAATTGCAAAGCTCTTTCTAAATGTCTAATATTGACAGGAGGACCAACAGCAATGCCAATGCGCGATCGCACATAGCCTTCCCTGAGATAATGAAGCCCTTGAATCTCGACTCTTTCTAATTGTCCTTCCACCACCTGAATTCTGACTACACCAGTAGAAATATCCTGGGGAACTAAAAACGCCCCTGATGTGGTGTAGCCATTGTCTGTATACAACCTAGTAATTGCAGCGCGAATGTCTAAAATTTCCTCAAACGTTAGTTCTTTGCCAATAAATGGCATTACAGTTTTGTCTATTTCTGCCTGAGAAAAAACCGTATTTCCCAAAACTTCAACTTTCATTACCTTAATCCTTGTCTCTGGTGGTAGAAAGTTAGGTGGGGATGGTACTGGCTGTGGAATAGTCAGCGGTGGTGGAGATGGTTGAGTCGGTAGAGTTTCAGGTAAAGGCGGTATTCGTCCGGGTTCAAGTGGAGGAGGTATCTGTGCTTGTAGAGGCGACGCATGCGTCGCCTCTACAGGAAAATGAAGATTGGTTTGTTGAGACTGATTTCTCCCCGTCACCGCGCTATCATCTGGGCAGGGAGCCCCGGCTGATTTCAAATGTTGTTTTTTGGACGCCAAGTGTGGGAAACAAAGCGACTCAGGCGCAGCGGGAGACGGCTTATCCCCTGCGGGCGCAGCAACCTGCTGAATTGCTAACTCTTGACTTTTCCTGGAAGCGGCGGAACTGTTGGGCTCTTTTGTGTCATGGGTAGGTAATTGTGCTAGAGCAACAGGAATCCAGCCTAAGCATAACAAACTCGTGCAAGTCACCAACAGGTAAGAACTCATATAATTAAAAGACAACTACTCTTTATAAAGATAGATGTTTTTCCAGTTACATTTTACTTTTCTGGTATATTTTTACAGATCAGGAGATTTGACCGTGAGCAGTAAGTCTGATTTTCCGGTTAGCTAAAATTGAGTCTGCTGGGAAAAAC
>CASBRB010000165.1 GCA_949127975.1 Oscillatoriales cyanobacterium PMM_0019
AGGGCAAACATCGGGTTAATCATAGCATTTAAAACACAGTCCAGCATATACAAAGTTAAGGCTACTGCTAGCACAGCAGCGGGTGCTACTTTAGGGTGAGACCAAGTCTTAGCTGGATAACCTAACATAAAAAAGCTCACCACAGGCAGTAGCATTGATGCTGTTACACTGCACAGACCAACTAAACCATTGGTCCCAAACACGATTACCCACAAGCTGTCGGTGATCGAGATATCCTTGCCGTTTTCGTCGTATACACGGTTTCTACCAAACCCTCCCCATCCAAAAATCATCTTCTGCCGCGCTTTTTCCCCAAGAAACACTTCATTATCAAATCTAAACTGTAAGGATTGAGTCCGCTCTGCATCAAACACTTTGGACGTATAGGAAATAATCTGAGTTCTAGGGAAATTTCCGTTCACCCCTAAGAAAAGGTAACATCCTATACTTGCTATTAAAAGCCATAAAGGGAAAGTACTGCGCCACCAGCGGGCAAAAAACAAGATGAAACTCCCCAACACCAGAGATATAGAAGCACCAGCGGATTTGCATGACACAAATGTGACCAGCAGCGCCATTACCAGCCAACTCATGGGAATGCGCCCGATTTGCTTAATTACTCCTGTTTTCCACAACCAAATTCCTGTCAGCGTTGCTGTCATCATCCACGCGCCTAACATCAGACCTGTTCCCATGAACACTACCGGCCTGTATCCCCCATTGCGAATCGCTACATTCCAATTAGTGGTTGTAGTGAAGCCATAAACCCATAAATCTAACTGCGGACCGATGCGGAGTTCAATCAAACATAAGGGTATGTAGAGCAACCCGCCAAAGAAGATACCCATCGCTAGCAGGCGCAGCCCAGCCAGGTTATTTAAATATATCCGACCTAGAAAATAGGGTCCTCCCCAGGTCACAGTTTGCGCCAGAGTAGTTGACAAACCATCGTATATGCCTAGCCCATTATCCAATGATGAAGCAAACGGGCACACGCACCAGATCAGCATTGGCAAGTCAAGCCAACTCGGTCGAAATGAACTGAAGCGTCCCAGATCGTTGATAGCAGTTACCAGCAAAATACTATAGCAAGTTATCGACAACTTGTTTATGTTTGGTAACACCGGTAAAATAATCGATATTTGTGGCAGGAATAGCCATGCCACCATGAAGCTGATCACCACCGCCTGTTGAGGTGGGAACCGCCTGAACAAATAGAAGACGACTGGTATCCAGCCCCAAAAGACAAGTGTCGTTATTAAACTCATAAAAAAACTTCTGTTGCCCTCGCCTACTTACTTATTTTTTTGGCAAAATCCACTAAAATAGGAGGCATTAGCTGCTTCAAGGCAGTTTTAACTGTCATCCTTGATTCTTGGGGCAGCTTTAATTTCTCTCCTGGTCGCCCCTGAAATATAGTTGAATGAGTATCACTAATTTCTTCAGATGGTCGTCCATTGCTGTAGTAGTAGAGCGCCAATGACTTTCGCGTCTGCCCTTCTGGACAATTCAAGGGGTCGGGATGTCCGTGATAAGAAAAATCATTGGTATTGAAAATAACACACCGATTAAAAATAGGTAAAATTTTCTTTTCGCATTGACTCATATTTTTATCCCATAGCTCTAAACAGCCTCCATATTCTGACTGCCAATTTTTGTTTAGGTACAATAGAAGATTTAATCGCCGATCGAGTTTTAGTTTACTATGCCGATTAAAATCTACATGTAGTTTTAAGTACCCACCTCTTTCTATCTGATGAAGACCACCGCCCTCAAAGTGCGGATCTGGTATGATTCCATCTATGCCTGTTAGGACTTCTAAAAAATTTATGAAAACTGAAGAATTAAATTGATACAATAGAAGACGGGTCATGTCTCCCATTTGCGCTTCATGTTTGGACGCCAGCTTCTTTTCAGCAGCATTATCAAATTTTCCCCAATTAATTGAACCAGGTTTAGGAAATTCATCCAAAATATTATCTAAGACGAATTCAGGCAAAAAATTGTCGATTACGACATGTTGAAATGGTTGGGCAAGAGAGTATTCTTCATGATACTTAACCGCTAAATCGTTGAAATAATCGGGCTCGAAATTAAAGATTGAAGGTAAAGCCATTTTTCTGTTCCTTATTAGAGAGTTTGTATGATTAGCTGTTTACATTTTAATAGAATAAACAATCTTTGTCAAGTAACAGCTAAATGTAGTGTATTTATAGGAAGACCATACCCCAAAAAATATCGACACGTAAGCGCTATTATGACTAAAGCCAGAAATATTAAAGTATCCTTAATATCTTGTACTACATCAGCCAGTCCCTCTTGCCAAAGACCATAAATAACTGCCCCGTAGAAAGGTAAGTCATTCAGCGCCACTATAATCACAGCTCCCAAAATGCCATTGAGATAATATCCTATTGGTATGCCAATTAACATAAAAATAAACTTAAGAAAGTTACCAGCAGCAACATAGCTGGGTTTTCCTATTGCATACAGTGAACGAGCCTGAATATTAACCATAATGTTAGGCCACAATCCCAATGCCAATATGGGTACCATCCAGGCAGCTTGACGGTACCTTTTATCATATAATACTGAAATTAAAATATCTCCGAAGCCGATCAGTAATGCCAAGCCCAACGCCAATCCCAACAACAAGCGCTTACGGTTATGCATGATCTTAGCGCGAAGAGTTTCACGAGGAAGGTCAGCAACCTTTGAAAGTGCAGGAAATATCACTTTATCAGCGATCGCTATAATGATACCTCTCGGCATTTCAACAGCGAATGTAGCGGCAATGCCATAAACACCCAACAATTCTAATGAAAGTAATTTCCCTAAAATAATTCGATCTATTTGGTCAGCCAAAAATGTTCCAATTGTCGAAATAAATATCCATCTTCCAAAATGCATTAACTCATTGAGTACATCTCTATCCCATGCAAACCCATTAGACTGTTCTGGAACCAAACGATAGCTAAACACCAGTTGCACCACAGCACCAACAAAGTTACCGCCAACAAGAGCCCAAATTGACGGACTTAAAGTCGCCCAGAAGATTATTACTATGATTGTGCTCGCTTGTACTGCCAACTGAAAAATTGCTAACTTACCGAAAGCCATATGGCGGTTGAGCGTGAATAGAGCAGTGGAGTTGAACCCAGAAATGATGGTGTTCAGACCAACCACGGGTATTAACCATAACAGTTGGGGTTCTCCGTAGAACTTAGCAGTAGGCCAAGTCATTAAAACGCAACAAAACCAAATTCCAAAGCTACGAATAATTTGCAAAGTCCAGGCAGTATTGAGAAAAGTTGGGTCATCCCCACGTTTATTGTGGATGATACTCGGTCCAATACCAATGTCTGAGAACAGGTGCAACCCGATGATAAAGACGTTGACCAGTGCCATCAGACCAAACAACTTTGGGTAGAGCAGGCGAGTTAAAATCAAGTTACCGCCAAAGCGCAAGATCTGACTTGCTCCATAGCTAGCGATCGTCCAAATTGTCCCACGAATGGCAAGCTGTTTAAGTGATGACATGACTACTTTGGCTAATCGATAGTTTATTTTTGTAATTTCTCAATATGATAGCGAAACAGCGCTGCTAAGGAGCTGGCCTCTTTTGCGGCATCATACTGAGTAGCGATCCGCTCGGCTCCCGCTCTACCGAGGATCTCCAGCTTTTCCCTTGGCAACTGCAATGCTTCACGCATCGCTGCAACTATTGCTTCAACTGAACCAGGCGGCACCAGCCACCCATTGACGCCAGATTCCACCAGTTCAGGAATTCCGGCGACATAGGTGCTGATTACGGGGCGCTGAAGTGCCAGCGCTTCCATAATTGCCACTGGCAACCCCTCAGCAAAACTGGGTAGCACCATTGCTCGTGAAGCTAAAAGATGTTGCTGAACCTCAGAATTACTCACCCAACCAGTAATCTCGATGTGATATTGAAGACCTTGTTGCGCGATCGTGTTTTCAATCTCGACCCGCAAAGGTCCATCTCCCACCAGTATTACCTTAAACTGCAAGCCCTCGGCGGCTAACTTACTTATTGCTTCAACCAAAAGCAGATGACCCTTCTGTTCGCAAAGCCGACCAATACATACCAAGCGTGGCTGCTCCGGCACCGCGATATGTGCCTCAGTCAAAAACATTTTGTCTACACCACAGTGTATTATATGGATTTTTGACCACAGAGTGCGATCGCACCACCGATAAAGTTGGCTTTTCCCGAAGGAACTAACCGCCACCACAAAAGCAGCTCGCTTGATTTTTTCGGTTAGGGCTATAGTGTAAACTTTATCAAATTCTTCAGGACCATGAACAGTGAAGCTGTAGGGCGGACCCCCCAGAGCATGACACAACATCGCTACTGCGGTTGAATTTGTGCCAAAGTGGGCGTGAACGTGTGCTATTTTTAAATTTGAAAACCAGCCTAAAAGAACGCAAGCTTCAGCCAAGTAAGCTAAATGACGCCAAACACCTCGATCTGAATGCCAGCCGATTTGGAGCATTAACCAGAAAGCGCTCAGAAACCGAACAGGTTTACTGAGGGCAACTCGGAGTAGGTTCAATAGCAAGCCTACCATGCCAATATCTAACACAGCCTGAGTCTTCGAGAGTTCTACTTTGTCCGCTTCGTCAACCAAATCGGAATTGCCGGAGCGGATGGTAAAACGCGCGACGGGAATACCGCTTGCCTCAACCCCAGCAATTTCTCGCCGGATGAAGCTGTGGCTAACTTTGGGATATTGATTAACTAGGTAAGCTAAAGTCATAAATAGTCATGCACCCAAGACATCTTTACTGTTCTGTTATACTCAAGAGCGTTGGCTTTTTCGGGAAGATTTGTCG
>CASBRB010000166.1 GCA_949127975.1 Oscillatoriales cyanobacterium PMM_0019
GTGATATTTGGGAGAGCGCATTATCTCCTTTGTTCTGTGGCAGCTCGTTTTCTCACTCTACACATGTCCAACTCCAGCATAGAAATGTGGGTATGGACTTGGGCTCTGCCTGGGAACGAAGGCCTTGAGGCTCTGCCTCCAATCAACTCGTTTCTCGTTCCATCGCTAAAGGAGGGAATGAGTTTGAACACCGATTGCTCTCTCGGTGGTGTTCCCTTGAGGTGGAGGCAGAGCCTCCTTCCAGCGTTCCCAGGCAGAGCCTGGGAACGAGAAACAGTCCTGAATTATAGACTATTCCATCAGAGCCGAATCCCCGTCAAGAAGCCTGGGGGACGTGGCTCACTTCTACCTCAACTGGTTGAGGTGCCACCTCTTCTTTGTCGTCGTCGGGTGCTTCCTGCTTAATAGTCAGATAGCGAACAACCTCCTCACTCAGACGCATAGCCCGCTCTACAATGGCTATTTCCTTCCCTTGGGCTTTGTAATTCATCTGGATATAGATGCCATCCCGGTGTTTTCCGATTTCGTATGCCAGACGCCGTTTGCCACGATGCTGGATTTCTACGTCTGTGGCTCCTTGCTCTTGTAAGATGTTGCGATATTTCCCTATCGCTGCGTCTACCTGCTCTTCTCCCAAATCGGGGCGCAGGATGTACATGGTTTCGTAAAGGTTGGTCATTGAGTTAATCTCCTTATGGACAAAATGGCCTCTTCTGTGCTAGATAGAGCCTTGCCAAGTTTAAAGGCATGGGTATCCTGCCGCTCTAGGTCTATCTAGTAGAAGAAGCAAGGACTTACAATTTTACCACGCAGTCCATTCTAACTGTTTGGCAGAGCAAATCTACCTTTTTGATATTCTTAGTTTCAAATCCTTATATAAAAAATCGCTCAACCTTATGGCACAGCGCTACGTCCGAGTTAAAACTGAAAAAGGACAAACTTACTACGGTTTATTGCAACTAAGCCGAGGCGTCCAAGTTCTCGATGCACCACCTTGGTTGCAAGGGCAACCTACGGATTTATCCTTAGAACCGGATACTTACCAACTGCTTGCTCCCTGCGCTCCCTCTAAAGTTGTTGCCGTAGGCAAAAATTATGCTAACCACGCTGCCGAAATGGGGACGCCAGTGCCAACTGAGCCGTTGCTATTCCTGAAACCACCGACTGCTGTCATCGGTACCAATACACCAATCCTATATCCACCCCAGTCGCAGCGGGTTGATTATGAGGGAGAGTTAGCGTTGGTGATTGGGCAGCGGTGCGTGGATTGTACGCCCAAGGATGCCCAAGGCAAAATCTGGGGTTACACCATTGCTAATGATGTCACAGCGCGGGATTTGCAAAAACTCGACAGTCAGTGGGCGAGAGCTAAGGGATTTGATACTTTTTGTCCCCTGGGACCGTGGATTGTGCGCGAGTTGAGTGCTGCTGCCCGGTTGCAGACTTTTTTGAATGACGCTGCCGAACCTGTGCAATCTGCCTCAATCGATCAAATGGTGTTTTCGCCAGAATTTCTGGTGTCCTATATTAGTCAAGTGATGACACTGTTACCAGGAGATGTGATTTTGACAGGTACGCCAGAGGGGGTGGGACCGATGCAAGTGGGAACGCGCGTCCGGGTGGCAATTGAGGGCATCGGGCAGTTAGAAAACACCGTTACCCAAAGGAAGAGCGCCAATTAGCTATGAGCTTTATTACTGATGCTCGATAAACCAAGAATCCCCGCATTTTTAGATCGGGGAGTGTCAACGAACCTGTGAATAAGCAGCTTCGGAAATCAAAGGTATTTCTGCATATTTGCCTCGCAAGCATTGGACAACCGAGTATATCGATGCCCCCACCACAACGATAAAAATAGCGCTGACGATGATAGCTACCAAGATTAATCCCCCATTTCTAACCAAAATAGATGCCAAATCTGTGCCCCTGCTCAAGGCACTGAATAGGAAATCGCTGGAGTAACCATAAAATTGTAAGAAGGCACTACATAGCCAAGCAAAAACTGCCAGCAGCAGCGCCTGCATGGCGTTGAAGCGAAGAAAGTGTTTCAGGGTTGGATTGTGTACAACTTTCACTAACAGGAAAAAAAACACCAATATTGGTATCAGAGCTATACCATTAAGCGAGTAATGGTAGATTCTTAGGAGGGGCAACAGCGGTAAAAACAACAACATTAACGGAGGAATGAGTGCGAATAGAAAGGAACCAAACCCAAAAACTTCCAGTAGGGGCACTAGGTATGGTAAGCAAGCTAGGATTCTTTCTTTAGTTGTGGTAGCTCCGCGCCAGTTCATCAGTAATTCTCCTGCATCAGTGTGTCAGCTAAAACTAATTTCAGGATAACCTAACATATTAAAGTTGCCCCCATCAGTCAACATTAACCAGGCGGAAGCCCATCTGACATTCATACTGCTCCGCTTGATTGGCGTTAAGCTTGTGGAGAGCATGACCACAGCGCAGTTGCCCTTGACGCCAGCGCGGTTGCCCGCTGCTAGTGGCGAATAGACAGCTTTGACACACTTGATTCGGGGAGAGTATGTGCTCCTCAGTGAGAATTACTAGCATTTAGTACCTCCGACAGCACCCCAATGCCGCTACATTAGGACTGACGCACCATATCGGCGATCGGCGATCGTTGCATGGGCTTGAGTCCTCTACTTTTCATTGTAGGTTAGGCTTTTAGGCAGATAGACAAATTGGTACATAGCTTAATATGCTAGCTTGGTTGTTAAAGTAGCTTTAGATGCATTTAGCTCTAAGGTTTACTAAAGTGACTCAAACTAATTTAGATTTTCTGGGCTTGACAGATCCGACTGTTGCTGCATTTATTCAGCAAGAACTACAGCGGCAACGGGACCACTTGGAGCTGATTGCCAGTGAAAACTTTACTTCCCCGGCGGTTTTAGCAGCACAAGGTACTGTGCTGACGAATAAATATGCCGAAGGGTTGCCAGGTAAACGCTATTACGGCGGCTGCGAATTTATCGATAAAATCGAGCAACTGGCAATCGATCGCGCCAAGGAGCTATTTGGGGCGGCTCATGCTAATGTCCAGCCTCACTCAGGGGCGCAAGCTAATTTTGCCGTCTTCCTGGCACTGCTGGAACCTGGTGACACTATTATGGGCATGGATTTGTCCCACGGGGGTCACTTAACCCACGGTTCACCTGTCAATGTGTCGGGTAAGTGGTTTAAGGTGTGTCATTACGGCGTCAGTAAGGAAACCGAGCAGCTAGACTATGACGAAGTTCGGGAACTGGCGCGGCAACACCGTCCTAAATTGCTGATTTGTGGCTATTCTGCTTATTCCCGAATCATTCATTTTGAAAAATTCAGGGCAATAGCAGATGAAGTCGGTGCCTACTTGCTGGCAGATATCGCCCACATCGCTGGCTTGGTGGCTACTGGTCATCATCCTAACCCTATTCCCTACTGCGATGTTGTCACTACTACTACTCACAAAACCCTGCGCGGTCCTAGAAGTGGCTTGATTTTAACTCGCGACCCAGAATTAGGGAAGAAATTAGATAAGGCGGTTTTTCCTGGCTCTCAAGGGGGGCCATTAGAACACGTAATTGCTGCTAAGGCGGTTGCTTTTGGGGAAGCATTACAGCCTGAGTTTAAGGCTTATTCCGCCCAAGTGATTGCTAATGCCCAAGCATTGGCCACTCAACTGCAAAAACGTGGTTTTAAGATTGTTTCTGGTGGTACTGAGAATCATTTGATGCTTGTCGATCTCCGTTCGATCGGGATGACGGGCAAACAAGCTGAACATCTGCTTGGTATTGTCAATACTACTGTTAACAAAAATACCGTTCCCTTCGATCCACAGTCGCCTTTTGTTACCAGTGGTGTGCGCCTGGGTTCTCCAGCAATGACTACACGGGGCATGGGAATACCGGAATTTACCGAGATTGGTGATATTATTGCCGATCGACTGTTGCATCCAGAAGATGATTCGGTGGCTCAAGATTGTCTGCGGCGAGTGGCGCAGTTGTGTTCGCGCTTCCCCCTCTATCCTCACCTACACATTCCTGTGCCAGCAGTAGTCTGAATTAAAAACCTTTAGCCGCAAAAAATCATCGTTTGTAGTAAGGGCTTTAGCCCTTTTTTGAGGACTAAAGTCGAATGGCACGTAAGTTTTGAGCGATCGGCAGCCCTTGCATTGGCGGGGATTGCCATCGCACTAATGTTTGGCAATTTTTTCCATAAAAATTCGTTCTTGTTCTTCTAAAGGTATATCTTTAGAGTAAACTACAGGATTGGTATCGCGCTTTAATAATTCTGTCAACCCTTCACTAAATTTATCATCATTTCTGCGATTTTCAGATAAATAGTGTTTTAATTCTGTTACTGTCATTTGAGTTAAATCAGTCATTAGAAAAACCTCCAATTTCCATCAGAATAAATTGCCAGTTCAGTTAGATATCCGCTAAAACTAAAAAACTACTTAGACTTGAAAATCAACACTCTTGTCCCCCGCATCTTGGTTGTGGTTTTAGTCTCAGACAATGTAACAGACTGGTTGCAGCAGTCTGAAGAAGAACTCTGTATGAGGCATTGTGGCTACTGGGTATCACTACGAGAGATGCCTTCGACACAAAATACAACAACTGTGACAGTTGAGTTACCTCGCCAACAGTTGTTCACAGTAGAAGATCTTAACTCCATGTTCCAACGCATTAGCCAGGGAGGTTTCCCATGAAAGTAACAGTGCGAGATAGCGAAATTCTCAAAACTATAGAACCAAGCGTGCTAGAGGCACATTTGAAAATATCTGGCTGGCATCAAACGGCACGGATTTATGAGAATAATGGAGCGATTTGGAGGCGCTCCTCCGGATCTACAGATGCCGAAGAGTTTGAGATTTTGCTACCACTCAAGACAAGTCTTGGAGATTATGCGGCTCGGATCTGTGATGCATTAAAAACGTTAGAAATAGTAGAAAAGCGTTCTCAACTGGATATTTTAAGCGATTTACTTACCCACGCTGCCAATATAGAAATTCAAGGAATGGTGATTGAAATTCAATCGTCAGATTCAACTGGCACTGTCACTCTCATGGGCGTTATTGTGGGTAAGCTTCGTAAAATTAATGTTTCGCTTAAACAATCCGAATACACTCTGGCGATTAAGGCTTACAAGGAGCGCCTGCCCGTAATCTGTACTGGGGATTTAATCAAAGAGGGTAACTCCTTTGTGCTGCAAAACCTGCGTAACTTTGCTTTAGATATCGGTTAATTTGCTCCCAGTCAACAGTCAGGATGTTGTCGTTGTAGAGCGAGAGCCGTCAAAATTGGGTGTCCGACCCGTAAGGGTCTTGGATGTGACGAATTATAATGTGTTTCACTACAGGTTATATGCTGGTCGCAATCCCCCTCCCCGTAGCCACGCGGTATAACGGGAGACAAGGATGCGACATTTAGTTGGAACCCCCCAGCTTTAGCTGTGGGGAGACTCAGCCCAGCCTCTTAAATTGTCGCTTAGATTATGATATATTAATTATACTATAGGCAATAGGTAATGATGTAATTCAGTCCCCTGAATTCTTCTTTGTAAAGTTTTGTAACATTTAGCGATTTTTCCCCAACCGAAGTTGGAGAAGTACACAGAAATGTAAATTTACCAATATTCAAAAAGCTCTCTTATGATGAAAAATCAACTATTGCTCCTCGGTTTGCTGACAGTTGCCAGTCTGGGCTTAGCTTCTCTACCTGCTTATGCTGGTAGCGATCGTCATGCCGGAACGACTTCGCTGAACTCAACGAACAATCAAGAGTTGAAATCTATGAACGATCGCATTTACGATCAACCACCCCCTGACGATCGCGATGGGGTGCCTGGGCGAAGAGTGGGAGGCGGAACACGCTAAGAATTCGGTAGTCAGCCCTTCATGAGTCAGGAGCCAAAGCCCATTACAAGAGCAAGATATCCCCAGACACTACTATACCATAGGTAGTATGTTGATGCAAGGTTAGGGCTAACGATGAGTGCAGAAATTATTTGTGTCGGCACCGAGTTACTGCTGGGCAATATTCTCAATAGCAATGCCCAGTTTCTAGCCCAGCAGTTGGCGATGCTGGGAATCCCTCACTACCATCAAACCGTAGTGGGAGACAACCGAGAGCGGCTCAAGCAGGTAATAGAAATTGCTGGGGCGCGATCGCAAATTCTAATTTTCACCGGCGGCTTGGGGCCGACACCGGACGATCTCACTACCGAAACTATTGCTGAGTTTTTTGGCGTTCCCTTAGTAGAACGCTCGGAGGTTTTGGAGGATATCGCCAGCAAATATGCCCAGCGGGGGCGGATAATGACCCCCAGTAACCGCAAACAAGCGCTGATCCCAGAAGGTGCCGAAGTTTTACCTAACCCTGCAGGAACCGCTCCGGGCATCATCTGGCAACCCCACCCCAATTTAACGATTCTCACCTTTCCAGGAGTTCCAGGGGAAATGCGACGGATGTGGCAAGACACAGCGATACCTTATCTCAAAAGTATTGGCTGGGGTAAACAAATCATTTACAGCCGAATGTTAAGGTTCTGGGGCATTCCCGAATCTGCCCTAGCTGAAAAAGTGGTTACTTTCTTCGATTTGCCCAACCCAACGGTGGCACCCTACGCTGGACAGGGTGAGGTGAAGCTGCGAATTTCTGCCCTTGCTAGTTCACCAACAGAAGCAAAGGAGTTAATCAACCCAGTGGAAGAAAAACTGCGGCAGATTGGCGGATTAGACTGTTATGGTGCTGACGACGACACCATTGCCTCCGTGGTGGGAAAACTGTTGCTAAATGCGGGTGCTACCCTGAGCGTAGCGGAATCCTGCACTGGCGGAGGATTGGGGCAGATGTTGACTACAATTGCGGGTAGTTCCAACTATTTTGTAGGAGGTATAATCTCTTATGACAACCAAGTGAAAGTTTCCCTTTTAGGCGTAAATCCCGAAGATTTAGCCCAACATGGTGCGGTGAGCGCAGTCGTTGCCCAACAAATGGCTAAAGGTGTCCAAAAACTACTCGGTACTTCTTGGGCGCTAAGTATCACTGGCATTGCTGGTCCCGGAGGTGGTACAGATGCCAAGCCAGTAGGGCTGGTATACATTGGTTTAGCAGCTCCAGATAAAAATACAGAAAGTTTTAAGTATCAGCTAGGTTCCCAGCAAGAGCGGTCTTTGATTCGACAGATGTCCGCGTGTCAGGCTCTCGATCGGTTGCGGCGCAAGTTATTATGAACTGCCCTGCCCTACTCTTTTAAATAGGTGTGCTAAAGTGAAAATAATTAAAAAACTGCCAAGCTGTCAGTAAAACATGCAGGTTGTCGAGCCAGGAGCTGCAAGCTAATGGACTATATAGAGAAGGTGCTGGAGAAGCTAAAAGAGTGGGCGCGTAAGGTAATCGAATCATTGCTCGGACCGGAGGCGGAACCAGAGCCAGAACCAATTCCTATCCCGGTAAACGATCGACCGCGCCCCCGTCGGTAGGCTGCTATATTTGCGGATGACTTGCTTTGATAAACCCACCCCTACCCCTCCCAGGAGGGAACATTGACAAGTTGCTGGCGATTACGTTATCTTTAGGGTTATCCATGAGCTTAACGAGACCGGAGGATTGAGTTAAGCGTTGATTGGTCTGGAGGCAATGCTAGGGAGTGTTTACTTGGAGGAAATCCCTAGAGGTTATGTCTGCGTTGACTGAAGGTCGAAATCTTTTTAGGCGGCGTAAGATGGAGAAATCCACTTCTTCGAGAGTACGCAAGTAAGCATGGTTACGTTTTAGGGGAGTCACCGGAGTACGCGCTGCCCCAGAAAATTAACAAATTTATCAGCTTTTGTGAGGGTTTGTTAGGGTTTTTAGAAGGTGTTATGGTGCAAACCGCTCAGTCGCATTGGATAAGTGTGCTGGTTCTGCACGGTCCCAATCTGAACTTGTTGGGACGTAGAGAACCAGGAATATATGGCACTGTGACATTAGATGAGATCGATCGCCTGTTAGCGGTAGAAGCAGAAAAACTAGAGGCGAAGGTTTCGACTTTACAGTCGAATCACGAAGGAGTCCTAGTAGATGCCATACATGAAGCCCTGGGACAGTATCAGGGAATTCTGATTAATGCTGGTGCCTACACTCATACCAGTGTGGCTATTCGAGATGCGATCGCAGCGGTGAACATTCCCACCGTTGAAGTGCATTTGAGCAACATTTATCAGCGGGAAACTTTCCGGCATCACTCGTTCATTGCGCCTGTAGCTGTAGGGCAAATCAGTGGCTTTGGAGCTAATAGTTATCTTTTGGGGTTGCAGGCGTTGATTCACCATTTAAAAAATAGGTAATGAACTGGCAAGAAATCTCTGGTAACTGGGTATGGATTCCCAGGCATCCCATCGGGATTGTCCATTTTCTTGGGGGTGCCTTCGTAGCTACAGCACCGCAGGTTACTTATTGCCTGTTACTAGAACACTTAGGCAATCAAGGATATGCCGTGATTGCCACGCCATTTGTCAATACATTCGATCACGGAGCTATAGCCGAGTCGGTACTGCAAAGTTTTGATAGCACCCTAGCACACTTACGCGCCTCTTTTGCCATCAAACGCCGCTATCTTCCTATCTACGGACTAGGACACAGTATGGGCTGCAAGCTGCATTTACTCATCGGTAGCCTTTACCGAGTAGAACGAGCAGGAAATATTCTCATTTCCTTCAATAATTTTTCCGCTCGGGATGCAGTTCCCTTAGTAGAACAGTTTTCCGGAGTCTTCAGTGCCGAGTTTACACCTTCCCCCTTGGAAACTATGGTACTGGTGCAAAAGCGTTACCAAGTCAAGCGTAATTTAATTATTAAATTTGCCAACGATACGATCGATCAATCTCTTGCTCTAGGAGAGACACTAGATAAAAGCTTTCCAGGTATGGTCAAAGTTTTGACCTTGACAGGTAGCCATATCACCCCACTAGGGCAATCTCTAAAATGGCAAATCAAAGACGTCTTTACTCCCTTTGACGCTCTAGGGCAGTGGATGAACCAAGAAATTTATCGCGACTTAAATCAATTAAAGCGAGAAATTCACCGCTGGCTAAATCCCCTCGCTCCACCTTCTTAGAAACCTAACATTTCAGTTAGTCAGGACTTACGCACACTGGGCATATATAGTGCTTGAGCCGCGCTTGTAGGGTGCGTTAATGAAATGTAACGCACCATCTATATGGTAATTTTCGGTGCGTTACGCTGACGCTAACACACCCTACTCAATGCTACTATATGCTAGTGCGATCGGTTCCTACATTGGCATGGGTGGTAAGTTCGCGCCCTCAACACTTCCAAAAGTAACTTTACGATCTACACCCACATCAAACTGCCAACTGTGTTGACGAAGGCTACCACTGCTATTCCATAGAGATTCAAACTTAACATTATACCCTCCCTTTGACCTGTTCGGTTTAACCACCACCTTCAAAGTCATAGGTGCTTGGCATTTGACGTTCGTCCTTATGGGAGGGGTAGCACCACAAGTATTGTAATAAATCTGGACTGAACCCGGTTTATCAAGCCATGCCTGAACATTTTCGCCTCCTTGTTCGTAAATGCGAGGCGGATATTTCATTAAAAGTGCTGCCTGTTTTGCTAACTTAATCGCTTCACTAACACTAAGTTGCTGTCGTTGATTCTGCTTGTCCGCAGAATCAAGTTGCACTACCACCTGCTGATTTGGTTGTACAGGCAGTAAGCTAGGGCTGTATAAACTGAGCAGGAAGACAGAAATAATCATTCGATTATTGTAGCACTTGCGGTAGAAAACCGCTATTTCTGTATTATCTTATTAGTACTGCCTAAATCTTCGATTGATAGCGCGTTGCAGTCGGGTGTAGTACACAGCTATGGAAGGGGCGGGCACAGGGGCACCGCCCCTACAATCCCATCGTACCGCTGTAGGTGGGGTTGTTCAACGAATCGAGAACCGATATAATTATTTCATCGTTACAGGCACCTTGATATCTGCCGAGAGCTTACCGTCGGGAGAGATGGCTTCCCCTTCAATGAAGGAACGTAACATCCAAGCCATTTCTTCGTGCTGCTCCATCAAACCAGTAAGGAAGTCAGCAGTGCCTTGATCGTGGTATTTTTCAGCACATTGGTCTATGTGGTCGCGGAGATTGCGGATAATTTGCTCATGATCTACCACTAAGTTTTCTACCATACCAAAGGCATTGGGGAGTTCGCCTGCGTGTTCTTTGATAGAAGCGTATTTCAGGAAACCTTCAGCTGTACCCACTGGATAGCCACCTAAGGTGCGAACCCGCTCGGCTATTTTATCGATGCTTATCGTCAACGCTTCATAGTGTTCTTCCCACAATGTATGCAGCGAGCGGAATTGAGGCCCAACTACATCCCAGTGGTACTTTTTGGTTTTAATCAGTAGCAGGTAGGCATCCGACAAATCGTGATTCAACAATTCAGTGACACCTTGCCGTTGCTCGTCTGATAACCCTATGTTTAACTTGCGCATTACGTTGCTCTCCTCAGTATGACATTACCTCTAGTGCAACAAATCTACACATAAACTTCATCAGTCAAATGGGAGAAAGAAATTATTCTGGTTAAGGGGGCTACCAGGTAGCGGCGGGACAACTTTCTGACTGACCTTAGCACGGTATAATAGTTTATCTCCTTGGCGATAGCCAGTATATCGTACCCTCACCAGTTCCCCTGGCTGGGCAGTACCCTCCAGGAGCTGGTGCCAGTGGGGATCGTAAGGCAATTCTTCGCCAACGGTAGCTAGAGCTACCACCCCCCATTGTTGTAACAACTGTTCCACGGGTCGCACTAAAGGCAGCAATCTCACTGCTGGTAACTGGGCATTCTGCTGGGCAGCATAGGCAGCCGTCGGCCATTGTAACAACCAGGATTCCAAAACCTGGAGACTCGACTGCTGAAATTCCTGCATTAAAGACTCTCGCTGCTGCTGGTGCTGAACTAGCAAACGCTGGTATTCCTGTTGCCAGGCTGTCTGAGAATCCTGTTCCTGGGTTAGTTTCATCTCCCCAAAGGTTTCTAGTAACTCAGTTAATGACACCTGGAGGGCTTGACTAATCTTAAGCAGGGTTTCTACCCGCATCTGAGTTAGTTCTCCATACCGCAGACGCTTCACCTGTCGCTCGGAAACTCCAGCTTGCCGACTTAATGCCTTAAAACTAGAAATACTTACTCGCTGCATTAGTTGCTGCAACGAGTTGGTAAAATGGCGTGTGGAGTCGTCACACTGGCTCATGTGGTTGAGTTGTTTGCTAGTAGACAATTTACCTGACATTGCCTGACATCTAAAGACCTTCTGCAATTTGCATGAACTGTTCCTAATTCACAATAGCCTTAACTCAAGAGCCTTACTATATCGTACTCGTTATGAGTTTGTTTTGCCACAAGTAGCGAGGAAACCGGGAAAATTTTTTGCCGGCTTAAGCATTTTTGTGGACGATCGAGACAAAATATATAGAGCCATTTGCTAGCCCAAACAAAAGTTTAAAAACGATAAACTCATTTTGAGCGAGCAAGTCATCGGTCTTAAGGTAGGTCATGAACCAAAAGACTTATATTTTGTGGAAGAATTTGAAACATCAGGGGCAGATTGAGAAAATCGTGAGCCACTTGTCTCGTAGTGTCTTGATGGTATTTTGCCTATTTGGACTTACGGGAGGGTCTGGACCAGTGGCGAAAATACCAGAGGTAGAGTTGAAAGTAGGGATTGTGCAGAGATTTGGGGAAAAACCTACAGACTCGGTGACTTTACAGGCAACTCCAGGCTCACACCTGATTCTGAAATTCCTAGCTGGTAACAGGCAACCGCAAACCCTCCAGGTTGATAACGTCAAGCTAGAAATCCTTTCTTCACCCCTACCAGCACCAGAAGTGGAAGAGCGGTTAGTTCTGGGCAACTTTCGCAGTTTTGAAGGGGCAGAATACATTGCCGAGGAGTGGCAGCACAAGGGCATAGAAGTTGAGGTGGCGCAGCCCGATCGCTGGCAGGTTTGGGCGAAACGGGATATATATAAAACGCCTTTACTGCGACGCTTGCTGCTTCAAAGTCTAAAAGATCGGGGCGATAAAACGGCTTACTTGGATAGTAACATTTTGCAAAAGCAGCCAAAAGTGTCTTGGGTGGTAAATGGCTTTCGCTACAGCCGGACGCAGCTAGAGATTACCGCCCTCAAAAATCAAATCAAGGTGATGCCAGGTAAAGATGACAAAACTGCTCGTGTTTACGCGGGACAGTTGTGGTTGCAACCCAATGCCTATGGCAGTTTCACTTTGGTAAATTTTGTGCCGCTAGAAACTTATCTGAGAGGGGTAGTGCCGCACGAACTTGATGCCAACGCGCCCTATGGGGCTGCCGAAGCGCAAGCTATTATTGCTCGAACCTATGCACTACGCAACTTGCGCCGTTTTGCGGTGGATGATTACCAGTTGTGCGCAGATACCCAGTGCCAAGTTTATCAAGGCTTGA